>JAHEMS010000201.1 GCA_024643595.1 Bacteroidota bacterium | reverse complement strand
TTCGTTAGATAGCACCCGAAACGAATCGCCCAGTAAATGCCTGATTCTGTCTTGAACCGCAGCAACATTGGTTCCTGATATGGTTTGTATCTCTAGTGCGGTTCGTTTGTTACCATAGTTGAGCAGGTCTCTGGCAAAATCGAGGGGAACAAAAATAAAATTTTCATCATAGGTTTTTTCGATAGAAAATACACCTCCAGGCTGAAGCGAATTTTGTGCATAGAGTTGAGAAGGATCCAACGAAGTAGATTTTGTGTTTTTAATATAAAATACCTGAAGTGGAAAAATATTTTCTTCAACATTCACTGAAAGAGAATACCGCACCCCTTGGCCGATGATGGCATATTGAACGCCATTTTTTCGCAACACCAATTCACCGTCAACTAAATGATTATCCAGCCGATGTTGATCAATAAAATTGTCACTCATGCCTTTCATTGTCACGACCATATCAGCTTCATGGTAGCGCACGTAGGCATAATCTTCAATGACTTCCGTAACAATGCCTACGCCTGCTATGGATTTCAATTTAGATAACAACTCGTCGGTTGCCTCAAACGATTTTCCTTTTGCCAGTTCAATTTTTATTTCAGGATCGAATGAGGTGTAAAGCGATCGCAGCAGTCCTTCTAATCCATTAAAAACGGAAAGCACAATGATAAGGGCGGCCGTAGAAAAGGCAATGCCCACCATGGAAAGAATGGCGATGATGTTAATGAAATTCTTCTTTCGCTTGGAAAGAAAATAGCGGGTCGCTATGAAGAAGGGGAGATTCAAATGGCGGTGAACTAGCTATTCTTCGCTTGTTTCTTTTGGAATATTCAGATTCTTGAGAAGATCTTCAATACGTTGTGCATTATCCTCCACTTCATCGATGAAGAAAACAAGATCGGGAATGATCCTTGCCTGGTTTCGTATTCGATTGCCAAGCGCCTTGCGTATTTCACTTTTGTGATGTTGAATATTCTGCAAGACGGCATTTTTGTCTTTCGCAAGGCTTAAGGACAAATATACTTTCGCGATACTTAAGTCAGGGCTTAGCTTCACTTCGGCAATGGTAAGGAATGTATTACCAAGAAACCCTCTTTTATCCCTAAGAAAAATTTCACTTAGTTCTTTCTGAATAAGTCTGCCATATTTTTGTTGCCGAACGGTGCCACTCATGAAACAAAGATACTAAAGATTACCTGCTGCGATGTGCATTTACTGGCCCGATTATCGACTTTTTTATTTTACTTGCGCGAAAACTTAATATCGTGTTGCTACGCTTTTTTCGAATCAATGACCCATATCGCCTTCTTGGCATTTTGGTCGTTTTGATTTTGATTAGTCTTTTTCTTTTTCTTGATCCGGTGAAAATTATGCTGGATGAGTTGAAAATGTTTGTGCTTGGGGAGACCCTGAACCAGGGCAAAAGCCTATACGTAGAAACCATCACCAATACGCCACCATTGTTTGCCTGGATTTCCGGATGGTTTGAAATGCTCTTTGGACGATCTACAACGGCAGGGAGATTGATTGCACTGATTATTATTTTTTTCCAGGTGTCTTTCTTTACCATCATTTTAATCAATACGCGAGCTCATCACGAAAACACCTATTTGCCGGGGCTTATTTTTGGCGTTTTATCCCTTTTTTCGTTTGACATGCTTTCGTTCTCCAGTGAATTGCTTGCCTCTACTGTAATTTTGTTTGCCATTAATAACTTGTTTAAGGAAATTGAATTTCACATCCAGCGTGATGAGATTATTCTTAATCTTGGCCTTTATATCGGGCTTGCTTCACTGCTGGTCTTTAGCTATTCAGTGTATTTACCGGGTGTGATTATTATTCTGGCAATCTTTACGCGACTTACACTTCGAAAGAGCTTGCTTGTCCTGTTTGGGTTTATGCTTCCACATACTTTTCTTATGTTGGGCTATTTCATGCGAGGAGATTTTTCTTACCTGTTTGAGAATTTTTACTGGGCCAACATAACCTGGAGCGATGATTCATCCATGAACAAATCATCGGCGTTGATGCTTTGTCTGGCTCCAATTATATTTCTTCTCCTTTCATTGTTCACCCTAAACCGAGAAGCACGATTAACCAAGTATCAATCGCAATTATCACAGACCATGTTTTTGTGGATATTGCTTGCAATCGCTGAAGTGGTTATTTCAGGTAGTTTAAAACCGCATCAATTAGTCACCTGTATTCCGCCTCTTTCTTACTTTATAGGTCATTATATTTTATTGATTAGAAAAAAGGCATTAGCTGAGTTTGCCATATGGGCGTTTATAGGGACGATCGTATTGTTAATGTATTTAACAAGGTATGAGAAATTGAACACGGTGAATTATAGTAATCTATTTGCACAACAGTCTCTCTATTCGCGGATTGTAAATAAACGTGTGCTCATATTGGGCAACGACTGGGGTCTCCTTGAAAAAAACAAGTTAGCTTCTGGCTTTTTTGAATGGAAGTTAGCCAGACCAATTTTTACGGAACTGGATTATTTCAGGAATGTGGTTTTAATTGATAAAGCATTGAGCGAAGGTGCTCCGGAAGTGATCATAGATGAAGAAGATAAAATGGCAGCGGTGTTTAATCGAATACCATCGCTTAAATCCCGATATTCAAGAGAGGGTAATATTTATTTCAGAAAAGAGCAGACGGATGGAGATCATTAATGGGCATCATGGAGTTTAACTAAATTAATGGATATACATAGAAGTTACATGCGCATACTTTTGTTGATCATATTCTGGTCCTTGCTTTTATACTCATGCAAGGAGGTCACTTATCGCGAGGCACAGCCCAAAGGCATTACACCATTGAAGGAGATTCCAACATTATTGAAGGGGACATACCAGACCTACGATCGCCAGACGGGCGCAACGGGTGATACCTTAATTATAGAATCATGGGGTTATCATTTTAAGGACAAAGAAGATCAGGATTGGCTAGGCAGGGGAGTCTTAAGTGATTCTTTGGTGGTTAAATTTTATCAAAACTATTATTTTATCAATTTTAAAGATGGCAACCAATGGGTACTTCGTTTAATCAGGGAAAAATCTCCGGGGGTACTTGAATTCATGTCCATCGATATTCAGGATGATTCGAGGAGAAGGGAGTTACAGCGGAAACTCTCCAGAAAACTGGAAGTCAAAGAAATAAAAAAAGGGGACGATACGTTCTTTCAGATCAACCCAACACCCACGCAATTAATTAGTCTTATTAATGAGGGTTACTTCACGGGTGTGGAGTTAAGGAAAATGAAATAAAAAAGCCACCATAATAATTGGCGGCTTTTTTGTTGAATGAATCTCTTTAATTTTTCTTCTTCTTGAGTAAGTTCTGAAGTTTATCCTGAAGTACTTTTTGAGTTTCTTGTTTCAGGTCTGTTTTAGTAGTATCCGATTTAACGCTAGCCGAATCCGCTTTTACTTTAGAGGTATCTTTTTTAGTTCCCAACAGTCCTCCTATAATATCCTCAGGCTTATCACCTTTAAGAGCACCTTCAATGGCCTGTTGTCCTTTTTCTTCAGCAACATTGGTAATCGCTTCTTTGACCTGAGCAGTTTGCTCCTGCGTGAGCAACGTTGATTTCGGGTCTTTATAGGTTCCACCCAAGGCAATGCTTATCGGAATTTCAGATGTTGAATTTTTTGCTCCGGTATTTTGATTGATGAAACCCTGAAGTTCCGAACCCAGTTTCCCGGCGGGAACGTTCATTTTCAAAAGGTAATTAATGGAACCATCAAGCCCTGTGCTTCCGCTGATATTCGTAACATAATCACCAAACTTCACGTCAAATGGTTTCACACTCAATTTCCCTTCATTAATCGTGGCCGACATGATTACATCTTTTAAGGTCACTTGCTGGGTATCCTCTAACTTGGTAAGTGAAGTAATTCCAGAAACTAATTTGGATTGGGTAAGAGCCGCCTGAGCTACCTTTATTAATCCCTTGGCATCAATCGTGTTCATTTTAGGGGCCATATCCTGACCAAGTTCTCCATTGATATTGAAATCTGTGGTAAAGTTTCCATTTACCAGGCCAGCAATGGGGGCATAGGTTTGAACAATGGAGAATGAGCTGGCTGCCTGTTGAATGGAGAGGTTATTTATTTTCAGGGCCAGATCATATTTAGGATGATTGATGTCTTTCGTGTTGTAGGCACCATCTACGACAAACGATCCACCCAGCATGTTAAACTTTATTCCATGAAGGTCAGCAACCCCGTCTTTAACTATGACATCTCCGGAAGCTTCGGTGAGTGTGAAGTCCATCAATTTAACAGTTTTAATATCAGAGTGAAGAACAAAATCGATGTTGGAAGGTACTGGTATAACCCCATAGGAGGCGGAGTCGGTTGCGGTCGTTTCTTCAGTCTCAGTCATGAACTCATTCAAGTCAAGTAATGTAGCCTTGAAGTTCATGGTTCCTTTAATGGTTTCATTAGGTCCAAATAAATAACCGATGTAGTTGTTTATTGCCCCGTTTAATGCGAAGTCACTTTTACCGATGGTACCTTGTGTATTCTTTACTTCGATTTTTTTAGGGTCAAATATGGCTTCAGCAGAACTAACCGATACCGCATAAGGAAGATCGCTGGAATTAAACGTAAATCCGGTCATTGAGGCGGTTCCGCTGGTGGGCAGGCGATCATATTTACTCGCTTCAACATCAGAATATTTTCCGTTTGTCTGGATATTAGCTTTTACTTTTCCTGCTAAGGTCATCCCTTCAATAGGGAATATTTTAGTTATTTTTTCAAGATCTAAACTCCCATTAACTTTAAGATCCCAGGTATAGTCATCCAGATTTTGTAGTAATAATTCCGCGGTTACCTTTTCTCCATCCAACAGCATTCCAAAATTCTTTACGGCAATAAAAGTTTCTGCCATTCTGCCGGAGGTATTCTGCACAGTTGCATTGAATTTCAGATCTTCCAGGGGTAAAGGAAATTCAGATGATTTTACAAATCCATTGGATAAAGACATAGAAGCATTAATAGCCGGAATAATTTTCTTCAAACTATCGTAGACCCCTTTGGCGTTGGCATTCACAGAATAGGTGCCCTTCATTTGAAGCCCTTCCATGGGAAACATCTTACCTAATTCAGCTAAATTAAGTGTTGCCTTTATGTTACCATCCAACTTGTAATCCTTCAGGTTTTCAATGAGCAAGCGGGCGTCTACGGGATTGTTTCCAAAATCGAGATGGAGTTTCTTAATATCCACCAGCGTATTTTCAATTACACCGGTTTTGTTATCCACTAAAAGATCCAAATTTATATTTGAAATGGCCGTTGGTAAATCAGGATATTTAAACATGCCATCATTGACATTGAGCGTAAGATTAAAGGCAGGCATTTGGCTTTCACTATAGGTGCCTTTGACAAAACCACTGAAAGACAAATCTCCTTTAGTCTCTATTTTATCAAAGTCTTTTGTGTACATACCGGGCACCAAAGACAAAATGCTTTTGAAGGTGTTTTCCGGGCTTTTGAAATTGATGTCCATGCCAAAATCATTTTCATTCATTTTAAACCAGCCATCAAAGCTCATGGCGAAGTCATTAAGTTTGGCCGTGTTGTCTTTGAATGTATAAAGCGAATAATCTTCACTGATCCCGATTATGGCATCAACTACTGCATTTTTATTAGTTAAATATTCAACACCATCATAGGTTACCGTCACGGAGTCTGCGACTGAGTGCGTAGTGAGATCAAATGAAACCTCATTAAAATTTCCACTACCAGTGTGATTCAAACCGCTCAATAGCATGGAAAAAGGTAACGACCGATCATCATACGCGAGCGCTCCATTGACTATCTCCCAATGGTCTATTCCAAAAGAAAATTTAGCAGGTTCACTTTCAACAGTTGATGTATCCGTAGATGGATAGGTGATATCGTAATTTGCTGTTCCATCGGTTAAAACCCGGATATCAATTTGTGGCTTAAGCAGGGTGATTCCTTTTAACTTAAGTTGATCACTAAACAATATGTCTTTTAGATTTACTTCAATATCGATCTGTTGAACTACAAAGAAGGCAGTGCCTTCAAAGGGCGCATGGTTAAAAACACCTAATTCTTTAATCTCGATTGTAACATTGGGGAAATTACGGAACACGGTAAGATCAAAATTGTCGGCATCAAAAATTACATCGGCATTAATGCTTTTGGCAATTTCCTTGTCGATCGCTGCTTTAATATCGTCTTTAAATACAATCGGGACTATTATGGCAACAGCTACCAAAATGATAATCAGAGACCCAAAGCCAATAAGAACTTTTTTTACAATTTTCATGAAGGTAAAATTTGAAGAAGACAAAGTTACTAATTACCCAATCAAACAGGGACCCGATGACCAACAAACCCAATACGAATTAAATTTTAACACATTTCGCCTTACGGGTGACAAGCCCAGATGAGTTTATGCTGGATTTCAGAAACCAGTATACTTGACTTGCCTAAATACCTTTTGAGTCAGTTTCAAAATGGCCCCTTGAGAACGCGGACTTTTTCTCCAACCATCTGACTGAACGCTCATTCCTAACCTCATTTTTATCTATTTAGAGTGTTTTTTAAAATAGAAAGCGGTTTTTGCCGGAATGCCTAATGTTACGCTTACGTTACCAGATATTGACTAATATTATCTTAATGTTAAATTTATGTTATCAAAGTTAATATTAGGTTAATGTTGAGTCG
>JAHEMS010000200.1 GCA_024643595.1 Bacteroidota bacterium | reverse complement strand
TAGATCATTAACATCGGCTAATCCATTCTGTAAGCGTTCAAGCTTGCGCTGAATGATGAAGTTGCCAGCACGGCAAGGTGTACACGCTCCACAAGATTCATGCTTGAAGAACCTGGAGAAATTCATCAGTATATGCACCAGGTCACGATGGCTATTGAAAATCATGAAGGAACCACCGCATCGAATATCTTTTTGAGCAAGCATATCAAGCATGGATATGCGCTTGTATTTTTCTTTTACGGATATACACTCGCCAGATGGTCCGCTTACCTGAATGAAGTAGGGATCTTCAGCGCCACACAAATCGAGAAGTTCCGCGACAGTCATGCCCCATTCAATTTCATAAATACCGGGTCGCTGGCAATCACCAGATATGCTGATTAATTTTGTTCCTGGTGAACCTGGTATTCCTCGTTTCAGATATTCGAAAGAACCCATTTGAATGAGTCTTGAAACAGCAGCAAATGTTTCAACATTATTCACTACCGTAGGAAGTTGCAGATAACCTTTCTCTACAGGATAAAACCATTTGGTGCGAGGTTCTCCCCTTTTGCCTTCCATCGATTCAAGTAAAGCTGTTTCTTCTCCGCATACATACGCACCAGCACCTATTTCAACGCGGATGTCAAAATTGAACCCGTTTATTCCTGCGGCATTTTTACCGAGCAAATCACTCTCGCGGAAAGCATTAATTTCTTCATTCAGTTTTTTTGCAAGCCAACGGTATTCACCACGCAGATAAATTATTCCGTATTCAGCGCCTACGGTATATCCGGCAATGATCATCCCCTCCATTACTGAACCTGGCTGATTGTTTAATAATACACGATCTTTAAAGGTGCCTGGTTCTCCTTCATCAGCGTTGCAAATAATGAACTTTGGTTGGTCACTGTAGGAGCGACAAGTCTCCCACTTTTTCCAAGTGGGGAAGAAGGCTCCGCCACGACCTGATAGTTCAGAAATTCTGAGTTGCTCCAACACACTATTGGACGCCAGTGATTTGAGTTTTTGAATGGCTTCACCACGGATATAAGGTGCAAAAAAAACTGTACGATCTTTAGCCGGTGTATAGCGAATATTATCCGCGGGATCATCACAAATTTCTTCTGACTTTTTACCTTGCTTGAGTTTATTAATAATTTCTTTGACGTTGAGTACGTTCAGATTTGTGAAAGGATAAAAATCGATCAACGCAGCCGGTTCCTGATCACTTAATCCTATACAAGGAGTGGCAAATAATCCAAATGTTCCAGAAGGATCAGTTGATCCCATTCGCGCATTGGTTTCGCGTTCAAACGTTTCTTTAATTCGTTCAAACCCTTTCAGCTCGGCAACGATGCTGTCGTTGAGATAAATGGTGTGTTTCCCTGCAACTTGATGATGAAAGAAATGATAAAAGGACGCTACACCTTCTATTTCTATTTCTGAAAGCTGGTGCGTTAGTGCAAGTTCTTTAATAGCCGTTTTTGAGATATGTTTTTCAGTGAGTTGTAGTTGCCAAAGTTGTTGAAGCAATGCTGAACGTAGTGGTTCAACTTCAAATTTATTTTCTGTGGAATGTAACCTCATAAAACAGGCGTTATTACGAGGTAATAAGTTCATCTATTAATGCCTAACTATAAATGATATTGGTCATGCAAACGTTTGGTAAAAAAAATAAATAGTGATGAAATATCTTGGAAGCTATTTCGATAATTTTGGATTAAGGATCCTTTCCTATTCGGGCATACTTAAACGCATAAGATTGAGAACGGCCATGGAGGCCATGCGGATATTAATCATTCGGTCTTTCGACAGTTGAAGTTTTTTTGTTACGGTGTGATGCTTATCGGAATAAGCGATCCATACCGTGCCTATTGGTTTGTCTGGTGTAGCGCCACCCGGTCCTGCAATACCGCTGGTGGCAACTCCGATATCGCTGTTGAATTTTGCGCGTACAATATTAGCCATCTCAATGATGGTTGGCTCACTCACTGCACCATATTTTTCCAGCGTTTCCGGTTTTACACCTAGCTGCCGCATTTTTATTTCATAAGCATACGGAACCATGCTTCCCAAAAAATAATCTGAACTACCTGGCACACTGGTAATCAAATGTGATAAATATCCACCGGTACAACTTTCAGCAATGGAAAGTGTGAGTTTTTTGCTGCGTAATGTTTTTCCAATAACCACTTCAATGGGATCTTCACCATACCCGTAAATATTTTGACCTATTATCTCATTAAGTTTTTCAATTGAAGTGTTGGCTTCATTTTCCAACATTGCAGATGATTCGCCATAACATGTTAGCCTTAACTTAACTTCACCAAGACTGGGCAGGTAGGCAAGTCTTATGTGTGGAGGAAGTGATTGTTCCCAGCCAGCAATTTTTTCAGCAAGATAGGACTCACCTAACCCTATCGTTCGAATTATTTTATGATAGATCACCGGTAGGGTATATTTATTAGCCAGTCGTGGCAACACATGATCGGTCATCATTTTTTTCATTTCATGGGGCACACCCGGCATGGACATAAAGACTTTATCGCCTTTTTCGAACCACATTCCGGGCGCAGTACCTACCGGGTTGGTTATTTTTTCAGAAGCTGTTGGCAAGGCAGCCTGCTGTCGATTGAGTTCAGTAAGTTCTCTCCCACGGCTTTTAAAAAATTCCGTCACTTCGGCCAAGGCTTCTTGATTGATCGCTAATCCACAATTGAAATATTTGGCAAGCACTGGTTTTGTCAGATCATCGCTGGTGGGGCCAAGGCCGCCGGTAATTAATATTATATCAGCTCTTTTTTCAGCCTCTTCGAAAGCAGTTAGAATTTCTTCTTCTACATCACCCACCGTTGTTTTGCGAATTACTTTTACGCCTATTTTATCAAGAGCGATGCTCATCCATTGAGCATTGGTGTCTACAATCTGTCCATAAAGTATTTCATCACCAATGGTGAGAAGTTCTGCCAGTATTTTCTTCATTGAGGTAGAGACATAGGAGTTCCGAGTAAATATTAAAAAAAGACATTTCCAAATATCATACAAAAATCTGCAATGGCACTGGTTTTTTGCTTTGGTATTGCGTTACCCAATCTTTTAATCGCTAAAATCAGTTTATCGCGCCTTCTATGCAATAATTTACCTAAGGGCAGTATGATTGTGATCCACAATCCCTAACTTCATTTCCGCTCAACGTTTTTTAGTCCTTACGGGTAATACATTATAAATCCCAACCTATACTGTAATGAAAAACAGTTAGATGAGGACAATGTATTTGCCGTTTACAATTCGGGGACCGTCCCAGTGGCGGCTTCATTCGAACTAATGACGGAGGAGCTTCATGGTAGAGAAAGTTAATGGAAGCACAGGGAATTTGTTTATGGCGTTACATTCAAAACCATAACGATATGAAAATTCAAAAAATTTATTCGTTGGTGACAATAGCTATAATCGCAGGCATTGCCCTTTATGCTTGCCGAGATGCTGATGTTGAGACGCTATCGCAAGCAAACTTTGCAGTTCTATTCGGTATAATAGACGAAACAGATGTAGCTGGAATTCAAGTGGAAATTCCCATTTCTCCACCAGCAACAGGTAGAGGAAAAATAGTTGTCTATCTGGACACCGATGCTCAATATGGAACTGATTTTTTATGTGACAAGCCGTTATCATTTAATACCATTGAACTACTTGTCAACAAAGGTGATAATATGGCTGGGTTTAAAATCACTCCGGTATATAATAATTTGTATAAGAGCTCCTTTTGCGATGATAAATCATTGAAATTCCAGATGTATTCATTTGGTGGAGTTATTAAGCCTGGACTTAATCTCGAATATAAACTTACTATAATTGATAGTGACTTTTCGGATGTAGCCTTTGCTGAAAGTTCGGGATCAATCAGTGAGGACAGTCCCACTGGAATTCTTCTTCATATTAACATTACACCGGCAGTCAAGGAGGACACCTACTTTTATTTGTATGCCTCTGATAATGGAAATACGAATAAGTATTCAACGACCGCTACGCTGGTACAAGATATTGACGGAAGTTATATTGTAATATATGTGCCTAAGAATTCCACAGGTGCTGATCTTAAAATTTTACCTGTTAACAACACGTTTGCAAATGACAATTATGAGGTTGACTTTAATCTAATAGATATTTACGGGTGTTTTAAAATTAATTCAATGTCTAAGTTCCGACTAACCATAGTCGATGATGATTGATTTGAACCATTTTATGATGATTAAGCGGACCAACGGTTATTGAATTTTTCATGTTTTTGATTCATTTCAGGGGTCTATGGATTTTTATCCATGGACCTTTGCTTTTGATTTAAAACCTGTATAGGTTGAATATTGTCGCTGGCTTTATACTCTCTTTATTGTTTAACTCAATGTTTACATTTGCTTATGAAGTACTCAATTTGGATTATTTTATTATTTGGATGCACCAGCACACAGATAAACCAGGCTATCTCCGATGCCAATAAAGCGATGAATGGCGATAAGCCTCTAACCACGGCAGAAGTGGGACAAGGCCTTAAGGAAGCGCTGATCAATGGCATATCAAAAGGTTCGGATCTCGTTTCGCAAATGGATGGTTATTTTAAAAATCCTGAAATCAAGATTCCCTTTCCTCCGGATGTAAAGAAAGTAGAGGACCGTTTACGGCAGATTGGCCTAGGCGGTGAGATCGATAAATTCGTGATGACGCTTAACCGCGGAGCAGAAGATGCTGCCAAAGAAGCCAAACCTATTTTTATTGCCTCCATTAAACAAATGACGATTGATGACGCATGGGCGATCTTGAAAGGTGAACCGGATGCTGCTACGCAATATTTAAAACGAACAACGAGTGGGCAGCTTAAAGAAAAGTTCAAGCCTGTGATTCAAGCATCGCTGGATAAAGTTAATGCTACAAAATACTATGGTGACTTGGTGAATAAATACAACAGTATCCCTTTGGTGCAAAAAGTAAATCCGGATTTGAATGATTATGCTACGGATATGGCCATGCAAGGATTGTTCACGATGATTGCCAAAGAAGAAAAAAATATTCGTCAAGATCCTATAGCCAGGACTACGGAATTATTGAAAAGAGTATTCGGCGCTAAGCAATAGTATATATCAAAAATTCGTCTACCTATGAATCTTTTTGAAGAACATCAGGCACTATTAAACAAAGCCATTGAAGCATTACACAGCAGAACATTTTTTGCTGCGTTTCCTGAACATCCTTCTCCTTCAATTTATGGTGACAAGGCCGATGCCGATAGTCAGGAAAAATTTAAAAATACGCTTGGAAAGAATTTCACAGAGTTAAAACAAACCGGTGAAGCAAGTTGGGGAGGACAGGAAGAATCACCTTACTTACTTCAGCCTTTGCATATTTCATACCCCTTATATGATTCTTTACAACTGGTGAGCAATGCGAAGCAGGCCTTTCATGTATGGAGGAAAGTGAGTAAAGAAGTTCGTGCCGGTATTTTATTGGAATCGCTAGCACGTATCAAGTCAAGATTTTTTGAAATAGCTTATGCCACCATGCATACCACGGGCCAGGGTTTTATGATGGCCTTTCAGGCAGCCGGCCCTCATGCCGCTGATCGTGCACTCGAAGCAATAGCGGCAGGTTATGAGGAGTTGAATCGGTTTCCGGAGGCAGCATTGTGGGATAAGCCAATGGGAAAGTATAATCTTCAGATTAACAAAGAATGGCGTGCAGTACCAAAGGGAGTTTCAGTGGTTATTGGTTGTTCCACATTTCCTACATGGAATTCAGTAACGGGAATTTATGGAAGTTTGATTACCGGGAATTCAGTCATCGTTAAACCTCACCCCGGTGCGATATTACCCATCGCTATTTTCGTAGCAGAAATTCAAAAAGTGCTCGAAGAGCAAAATATGGATGTAAATATTTGTCAGTTAGGAATTGACACTTTTAATAAAATGATCACCAAGGAATTGGCAGAGCATCCTGAAGTAAAACTCATTGACTTCACAGGCAATTCTCAGTTTGGAAATTATTTGGAAGAAATTCCAGGTAAAACCGTGTTTACTGAAAAGACGGGGGTTAATTCTGTGATATTAGATTCGGTTGAGGATATTGATAAAGTGGCTGCAAACCTTGCTTTTTCTATTAATCTCTATAGCGGACAAATGTGCACCGCACCACAAAATTTTTACATTCCTGAAGCAGGAATTAAAACTCCATCTGGAGTTATCACCTTTGATCAATTTGCTGAAAAGTTAGTTGCTAACATTAATAGCCTGATTGATAACCCGAAGGCTGGTCCGTTCGTGTTAGGGGCAGTGCAGAGTGAGCGAACGGCAACGCGTGTGAAAGATGCAGAATCAATTTCGGGTAAGGTTTGGTTGAAGTCGCGGAGTTTTGTAAATCCGATGTTTGGAAAAGCAAGAGTGGCGACTCCTGTTGTCGTGGAGGTGCCTTCCGACAAGAAAGAAATTTTCAGCAAAGAACTTTTTGGTCCGATTGCTTTATTAATCAAAACCAAAAATACCGATCAGTCAATTGCCCTTGCTCAGGAGATGGCCCTGCAACATGGTGCTATATCCTGTGGAGCTTATACCATAGATGCGGAAATAAAAGAAAAAATTGCGGATGAAATGTCATTAGCTGCAACACCGGTTTCATTCAATCTTACGGGAGGGATTTATATGAATCAAAATGCCGCGTTTTCTGATTTTCATGTA
>JAHEMS010000199.1 GCA_024643595.1 Bacteroidota bacterium | reverse complement strand
ATAATTAATATAGCGAAGCGAGTAGAGTATTTGTTTAACAATTCGCTTATCAGGGTAATCAATTTTTTTCCAGAGCATCTGCAAACTTTCTTTTCCGGGAATATGCCCCATGATCTGAATAAGTTTCAACATGACCAGATCATTTTGTCCTGATTTGTGGAAAGCAGATTCAAGATAGGGCAGTACAGGTTCACCCGCTTCTTTTAATGCTGCCGCTGCGTGGTGCGCATATAGCGGGGACGATAGAAGTTCTATTAACACAGACCATGTTTCTGGTCTCTTCACTTTTCGGGCCGTAAGCAATGCTTCATTGCGCACCTTAGGATCAGGATCGCGCATCAGTTCAAGCAGGATAAAAATAGTCTTTTGATTAGTGAGCTTTCTCATCAGCTTGGCAGCAAGCATTCTATCAGTTTGCTTTATGGATTTGCTTAACTTCATCAACTTCTCAGTAGATATAGAAAGCAGATCGCTGTCTTCTGCAGCACCAGCTGCCTGAGCCGCCAATCCTCTTATTTCATTGGTTTCGCCTAGCTGAATTCCAAGCTTCTGTATTTTCTCCTGAGCAAATTTCCTAACCCGCTTCAACTTACTATCTGCCAACTGAAGTAAGGATGTCTCAAATAAAGCCGGTTCCAGTTTTTCCATTAATTTCAAACCATAAATAACTTTTTCCTCGGCAGTGCTATTCACTTCTTTTTCGAGAACGCTGTCCATCGTGTATTCCTTGACAATGTGAGTTCTTACAGCTGATTTATTTTTTATTAGGGATTCCTGCAAAGTATCGCGATATCCATGGTACATGCGATTTGTTATCAGGTACCAAATCACGAGTACTGGCAATGTGAAAAGGGTAATCGATAACACATTAAATATCTCGAATTGGTTAACCAGAACAATCAATCCCCCTGCAATAGCGCTCGCTAACGCCGTTACAAATCCTTCGATTTTTGTCTGAGCATCAATGTTGATTGATTTATCAATGGGAACATAATAAAATTTGAAGGTGGGTGAATCAAGGGCATCCCGTAAGGAATTGATGAACAGTTTACTCATGGCCACAGCGATGAAGAAAAACACAATGGAACTTTTTTCTCCAGTGGTAATATCATAACCAAAAAACCAGCCTAAGCCCAAAGCAGAAACGGTAAAAATGATGAGAATAATAGGGTTGATGATCAATGAAACCCGTAACCCATAATCCTGATTAATGCGGTCGGTGGCAAACGTGGTGAATAAGAAGCTAAAGATTACCACCATAGCCTCGAAGTAACTCAGGAAGTAAGGTAACTCCACATTGCTGAACTGGTTGGTGGTGGCGTTAAAAAATGAATAATCAACAAATTGAAGACCAATAATTGAAACGATAACAAAAAGGGAAAGCAACATAATGTAGCGATTGCTTAGAAACTGAACCAGTGATAGTTTTTTGATATCTGATTCTGATGTTAAATACGCGCGCCCTTTGGTAAGATATTTAGTGGACAGAAGTATAAATAATAACAGGTAGGTTATAATACTGAATAGACCTATTGTATAGAGTGATTCAACCTCAAGTCCGCTGGTGAGTAATACAGGTATCGAAAAGAACGAAATTATGGCAGCAATATCAGTACCTATATCTACGCTTCCAATGATGCGTTTGGCAACTCTCACGTTGAACATTCGATTGAAGGATCCCCAGAATATGAGCTGAATTAAAAAAGCGAATGGCAACAGAAGCATAAACCCGAAGCGGTGGAGGTTTTTGGTGTCTTCTATGTATGAGTCTCCAAATTCCAGAACGGCAGTTAAACCAATAATCAGAATTAAGTTAAAAATGGCAAGGGCGATGAACGATATCCTTCCTTGTAAACCATTATAAATCAGGGTTGCAGCCATACCCATAACACCTGAAATAGCAATTGCTTTGGGAAGATCGAATTGCTCGTCAAACTGGTTCAGAAACAAGGTCTGGGATGCAACGGCTACCGTAGCTAGAAACAAGCCCATAAAAAAGCTCATGATAAGGAGCAGAGATACGGGCCCCTCTTCATCGGGCTCAACATCAAGCATATTCCAAAACCTTTCGAGCATGGGAGTGGGGGTTTATCAGCTAAATTTGATGCTTTTCATCGTAAATTCCTATTAAATGTCAACTTCACGAACCAGTCAACTATCTATTGATCAATAATAGGTTATATCCTTCGAGATATTCAGCCGATGTCTGTTGGACGGAAATATTTGCAAATCTGGTTATATACATAGAGGATTTCCCACTTCACTCAAACGCGCTTCTATAACTGGACCAATTTTATATTGACGATCAATGGGAAATTTGGGTCATTTATTGGTTACCCTTAATTCTCGAATTTGATGTTCGATTTAATGGTTTGGAATCAGAAGTGAACTATCTCCGTAACTTAGAAACCGATATTCATTTTGTAGTGCTTCTTGATAGATTCGTTTCCAGTCTTGACCAACAAATGCAGCCACCAGAAGCATTAAGGTAGAACCTGGTTGATGAAAGTTGGTGATCAGTCCATTAGTGACTTTAAAATCATATCCAGGCATGATCATAATGGAAGTGTCACCGGCTATAGTTTCTATTTTATCGTTTTCCATTTTCCTTAGAATAGCTTGGAGTGCCGCATCAACAGGTATTTGTGTTGGAGATCGGTAAGGATCAAATTGATTGATGATAAATTCTTCGTTAGGGTCATTGATCAATTTTACTCCATACCAGTATAGGCTTTCCAAAGTCCGCATAGATGTTGTACCAACAGCGATAGTGAAATTGGATGCCAGAAGCTGTCTCAGATTTTCATAGGATACGATCACCTGTTCATTATGCATTTCGTGTTCAATGGCGTTTTCAACTTTTATTGGTTGGAAAGTGCCTGCGCTTACATGCAGCGTGAGAAACTCGACTTTATGCCCTTGGCCCTTTAACTCATTTAATATGTGATCGGTGAAGTGTAGGCCTGCAGTAGGTGCTGCAACGGCACCTTCATGGTCTGAATAAACAGTTTGATACCGATGGCGATCAGTTTCCTCTGCCGCTCTTTTTAAGTATGGGGGTAACGGAGTAAGTCCAACTTTCGAAATGATCTCCGCAAAACTTAAATCACCGGGTGTCCAACTAAATTCTACGAGGCCAGCATTACGATCTAACAATTTCGCACTAATGGATACTTCGGAAATTCTTTTGATAAGATTGCTACCTGCCGGCCATCGTTTTAGATTTCCGATAGTGCAGAGCCATTGATTGGACTGTTTAGCTTCCATCGCCTGCTGGATGATGGAAACAGGTGCAACCGGATTGAGCAGGAATAACTCAATTACTCCCCCTGAATCTTTTTGAAAGAGTATGCGGGCTGGTATGACCCTGGTGTTATTGAAAAAAAAGGTGCTTTTGAATGGTAAATAGGAACTGAGCTGATCAAATTTTGAGTGTGTAATCTGACTATTTTCGTAAACCAATAGCCTTGATTTATCCCGCTCTTGTAAGGGGTATAAGGCTATTTTTTCTTGTGGCAACACATACCAGTAATCTTTAATAAGGATCTCTCTTTCCATGAAATAAAATCCCAAATTTAGAGAGTATGTATGGAATCAAGCTGATCATCTCTATTTTTGATAACTATTTTTTCAATACATGGCCTTACAGGCAAACATTTATAAACGAATTTTTCACTTTTCTTTTGATGCACGAACCTCACGTGGTGCAATGAAAGAAAAAGTATCATGGTTTATTAAAATCCATGACAAAGCGGCACCAGAAATTTCAGGCATTGGAGAATGCGGTCCATTGCCAGGATTAAGCCCGGACCACTTGCCTGAGCTAAACGAAATTTTAGAAAGTATCGTCAATAGATTTAATGTCAAAGCGTTACCGATACCACAGTTTACTTCATTGAATGATGTGAATGCCTTTGTTTTGGAAGTACTTGGTCATGATATTGTGAACTATCCATCCATTCGATTTGCGTTTGAAACAGCCCTTCTTGATTTGGGTAATGGAGGCAACAAAATCATTTTTGACAATACATTTATCAATGGTGCTCCCATACCCATCAATGGATTGATTTGGATGGGAGGTCTCGATTTTATGTTACAACAGATCGAAATCAAGATCAGGGATGGTTTTCGTTGTATGAAATTGAAAGTGGGGGGAATAAACTTCGAAAAGGAGTGTGACGTACTTCAATATATTCGTAGAAAATATTTTCGTGAAAATATAACGATCCGTGTGGATGCCAATGGAGCATTCAAGCCAGCCGATACGCTTTATAAACTAAATGAGTTAGCAAAGTATGATGTCCATTCCATTGAACAGCCAATAAAACCAGGATTGTCAGAAATGGAGGAATTGTGCCGCATTTCACCGGTACCAATAGCGCTGGATGAAGAGCTCATTGGTGTTAATAAAACGGAGGAAAAAGAAAATTTACTGAAACGTTTAAGACCAGCCTACATTATCCTGAAACCGATGTTACACGGGGGACTCTATTCCTGTAAGGAATGGGTTCAACTAGCTGAAAAACAAAATATTGGATGGTGGGTTACTTCCGCGTTAGAGTCTAATGTTGGGTTAAATGCCATTGCCCAATTTACCGCGCAATACCCGATCAGTTTACCACAAGGGTTAGGAACCGGTATGTTGTATAATGATAACATTGACTCCCCTTTATTAGTAGATAATGGCTTTCTATTATTTCAGCAAGGTTTGAGCTGGGCTGAAGTCTGATTAACTAAATATATTAGCTTTATTTTTGGATATATTACAATAATCCATTTATTTAGCTAAAAATATTAGTTAAATGGATGCCCTAAAACTGAAAATTGAAAGTAAAAGACTTAATTCAGGTCGGTTTCAAGTTAACTTTACCTCTGATGCCGCCTCCGGTGCCTATTATGGTTATTTATTGGCTGAACCACATACCTCAGTAACCGATATTATTCAGAAGATTAGTCGTCATCTCATTGCATTCAATAATGAGGAACGATATTTTCAACGAAACCTATTTTCTCTTGGTAATAGGAAAGTCAACACAGGTAAAATACTCATTTTTAAAAAATAAGGAATGGTAAAGCTTAACGAAAACATCCGTGTATTACGTAAAAAGTTATCTCTAACTCAAGATCAATTTGCTCAGCAACTTGGAATCAAACGTTCACTCATTGGTGCTTACGAAGAAGGTAGGGCAGAGCCAAAGCTTGAGCTGCTTCAAAAAATGGCGGAAGTATTTTCCATCACGGTTGACGATCTGATTGGAAAGGAGTTCTCGCCCGATTCCGTATTACCGGAGAAGAAATTCACCCGCGGTAAAGATGTTGTTGTTGTTACCGTGGATTCTTCAGAGCGGGATAATATTGAATTTGTTCCTCTAAAGGCTGCGGCAGGCTATATGAATGGATATGCTGATACTGAATATGTAAAGGAGTTGCCGCACTTCAATTTGCCCATGTTAAAACAAGGCACCTATCGGGCATTTGAAATATCGGGCGATTCAATGTTACCTCTTTTGCCAGGAACTATTGTGATCGGAGAATATGTGGATGACTTACGCAGCATTAAAAGCGGGAAAACCTATGTATTGATCACCCAAAGAGAGGGCATTGTTTATAAAAGAGTGTTCAATTATCTCGATGAAAACGGAACATTGTTCATGGTGTCAGATAATCGGCAATATGCTCCTTATCAATTAAGTGGAGCCGATGTCATGGAAGTTTGGATGGCTAAGGCATATATCAGTGTTCAGTTTCCCGATGTTGGTGACAAGCCTGAAATTTCGGTCGAACAATTGGCCAGCGTGGTGTTGGATTTACAAAAAGAGATACTTCAATTAAAATCAAAGAAATAAACTTAGCGGTTTACCTACCCCTTTCCTCTTCCAGCTTGGAAGAGGTTGGGCAGGCGTTTCATTCAGCCTTTATGGTAATGATGGTCTTTTGTTTATCAATTTTGCCGGAATCGGTATTCATAAATGCCGAAACATAGCAGATCGATTTGGGCCGTTCATACCGATCGAGAGATAATTTTATTTTGCTCTGAATTAATTCTTCCACCTCAATTGATAAAGGTGGACCTTCCATAAATAGTGTCACAGCTTCACCCAATATACGGTCAGGTAATGCTCCAACAAAAAATCGCACCAATTCGCCAACTTCGCTTAGTGCTATCCCTATTGACCTTTCAACTTTTTCTGGAATGACTTTTACTCCTCCTGTATTTATGATATGGTCTACACGTCCCATCCATCGAAATTGATATGGGGATTTCAATTCCACCAGATCATTTGTAATAATTGGATTGATACTGATATGAGGAGCCTGTATAACCAGGCAGCCGCGCTCATCTTGGGATAACTTAATTCCAGGTAATGCCTCGAAGTATTCCTGGGCATTGATCCCATTTAATTTTTGTAATGCAACGTGGGACAACGTTTCTGTCATTCCATAAGTAAAGAAAAATTGACACGACATGTTTCTAATTTCCTTTACGGTTGTTGGATTAATAGCAGCCCCTCCAATTAATATAACTTTAACTTGGTTTAGTCGTTCCTTGTGAGGAGATTTTAAAATCGTCTCCAACTGATAAGGAACCAAAGCGGTAAAATCAATTCTTGATTCCTCTTTAGTCTTTTCAAATGGATTTGAAGTGGGTTCCACAATGATCATATTCATCCCTACTTCAAGCGATCTAATCAGCATCATGAACCCGGCGATATAACGTGTATCAAGACAAAC
>JAHEMS010000198.1 GCA_024643595.1 Bacteroidota bacterium | reverse complement strand
AATATGATGCGCTCTCTTTTTTGAGGTTGACTATAAATTATTTTAATATAAGTGTCTTTATACCGTGCGCTGGCAATAGCGAGTGGACTAGGTCTTGGTTTTAATCCCTCCTGCGCAAAAACGAAATCTGGAAGAATCAAAAAAAGGATTAAACTAATCGTTAAACTTACACGCATCTTTTCAATTTTGATTGCGAATATAGTATTTTGATTTCAATCCTTACTTTTACATCATGATTCGTCCTGCGTTTGATGACATTTATATGGAGTTGGCGGTTAACCTGGCCAAAAGATCTCATTGTATAAAACGGCATGTAGGAGCAGTTCTTACCAAAGATACTCGTATTATCTCCATCGGCTATAACGGCCCCCCATCTGGAACACATAATTGTGATGAAGAATGGGTTGAAAATGGATGTCCTCGTGATTCTAAAGGAGGTTGCTCACTGGCCATTCATGCTGAACAGAATGCAATTTTATATGCAGTAAAGAATAAGACTTCAGTGGATGGAGCTACTTTATATGTAACACTATCGCCTTGTTTGTCCTGTGCCCGGATCATTTTCAGCATGGGCATTATCCGTGTTATTTATTTCAACTCCTATGCCGAACATAAAGGAATTGCCTCCGATGAGGGAGTTGAATTCCTAAATAGATTTGGGGTTACCTGTGAACGATATAAAGGAACACTTACCAATGTAACGCACATGATATAATGCAAAAAAGCCAGGTTACCCTGGCTTCTTGAAAATATCCTAAATTAATATATTAAGCTAATGCCTTTTCTATACTATTCAGTAACGTAGTGGTTACACCCTTGGTTTTCTTAGCTTGTTCTTGTTTTAACACGACGAGGGCTTTTCCAATTACTTCCATTAATCCGGAAGCATTTTGATCAAATCGATAGCTTCCCAGACACCATTCAAGATCGGCCTGAAGTTGGTATTCGATATTTAACGATTTAAGTTTAGTCAGAATATCTTCAGTTAACTTTTCAATGTTTACCGTTGCCTTAGTAGCCTTGGGTTTAGCTGTGCTCTTTTTTACAGGTGCTGATACCTTTTTAGCTGATGCTTTTGCCATAGTTTTGGTTTTTTTAATTGGTGCAAAGTTAACAGCGTTTAACTTTGGTATACAACTTAATCGTCAAGTAAATTTCCGCAATCGTTAGAGTAAAGAAATGATTTTCAAAGCGTTGCAATGAAGATTTAAGTCAATCCGCATTTAATATTTTATCAATCATTGTTGTCAGTGGAGGTATATGGTAAGTTTTAATACGGAATTGATCCTCCAATTAAATTTCTAATCTTTAAGAACGAAGAGAATATTAGAAGACGAGTAGACAATTCCTGGACTGCATTTGTTATTAGTAAGCAAAAAAAAGAGAAGTGATCCTGGATCACTTCTCTGTGTTAAAGCATCAAGAGTTAACTTGATTACTTCTTCTTCTTAGCAGCCTTCTTAGCTTTCTTAGCTGCTTTCTTAGCGGGTTTTTTTGCCATAACGTTTTAATGTTTTTTAGTTAAAACTGTGCGAAAGGTATAATAAAAAATTAATTAGCAAAAATTTTGTGTTAAAAATTTTTCTTTCACAAAAAAAAATCAGGTAAGCCTTTTTACTTTTTTATCATAACTGTTCATCACATTGATCTTAAATAATATTTACTTCTGGTGTTAATGTGATGTAAAATTTTTCTTTAACGGAGGAAATAATTTGCATCGCGAGTTCAAAAATTTCTTGACCATTTCCATGTCCATAGTTCACAATCACTAATGCTTGTTGAGTATGTATGCCTATATCATTTAGTCGTTTTCCTTTCCAACCACACTGTTCAATCAACCACCCAGCGGGCACTTTAACTTCTTGATTTACAGAATGATAACCAGGTACTTGAGGATCTATTTTTTGTAAAGATTGATAATGCATTAAACTTATTATGGGATTTTTAAAGAAACTTCCGGCATTACCAAGGTGTGTTGGATCGGGTAGTTTTCTTTTACGGATTTGAATGACTGCATCACTGATTGATTTCAAAGAAGGCTCTGTTACATGCATCTCATTCAACGTCTCTTTTATAGCACCATAGCTGGTATTGATGATGTGATTTTTCTTGGTCAGACTTAAAGTAACACTTGAAACAAAAAACTTTTCTTTTAGTTGGTGTTTAAAGATACTTTGTCGGTAACCGAAATGACATTCGTGGTTTTGAAATAACTTTTCTTCGCCACTAATCAGATCAATTCCTGTTACTTCTTTAACTACTTCTTTGAGTTCAACTCCATATGCTCCGATGTTTTGAATAGGTGCAGCTCCAACCGTTCCGGGTATAAGTGAAAGATTTTGAAGGCCACCCCACTCATGATTGATACAATGAACTACCAGATCATGCCAGATCTCTCCTGACATAACTTTTATACTTATGGATTCGTCATTTTCATCAACAATGTCTATTCCTTTCATTTCAACTTTAACGACCAATCCGTTAAAATCCTTGGTAAATAGTAGATTACTCCCCCCACCAAGGATTAGTATCTTTTCGTTCTTATATAAATCGGTTTGAAGCAAAGCCCTTAATTCATCCTCCGTAGATATCCTGCAGAAATAATGAGCTATCGAGTCTATCCCGAAAGTGTTATAATCCTTCAGGTTAACATTTTCTTCGATCTTAATCATATCAATTAATGAACAAGGAAGAAAAATCTGAGGAAATAATGAAATGATTACTGAAATGACTTGGTCACTTCTTCTTGTGATAACTTAAAGAAACAAATGCGTGGAAATCTCCCAGCAACATAGGTTGTTCCACAAACAGCTATTCCACCGTCCAGGGTTGAAACAATGGAGGCAATTTTAAATGGGTTTGAAAATCCCAGGTATCGACTTCCAATAAATTCTCCATTACTTTCATCATAACCAAATAGAGCGATTTGGGAGCTGTGGGTATCGCTTCCATATACCGCAATTTTTCTTGCTCCCAGGGTTATCCTTAGAATCTTTACGGGTGCGTTGACAACTAATTCTGGAAGCGGATTGCCACCGAGATCTGTGCTTGAACTTATCCCTGTTGGATCCAATATCGCGTTAGGTAGAAAGTAATTGTCTCCAAAATTAAATCGTGAAAGTGCGAACTTGCCACCGTCCAATGGGACCACTTGACTAATGCCACCATCATTTTGCTGGCCTTGAATAATCCCTTGAGGTTCATCCTTAACCAAATCGGTGAATACTAATGACAGGGTATAATTATAAAACCCATTAAAATAGTAACTACCAGAGCTAATTTTTCCTACGAGAAAAGGTATTTCATTTCCTGTACCTAAAAAGTGATTGATAATTGGTTCTTCAACGGCATCACCAGCGCCAATGCCGAATCCCATTGATTTAGTAATTGAACCTGTAGGGGTAATTACCGATAAAATACTTTTCTTGTTAAGATTGTCGTAGCTAAGTAATAGGAAATTGCTACCATCGGTTGAAGCAGCGGCTGGATAGGAGCCTCCAAGATTAATGGGGTCATTCAAGATACCATCAGCGTCCATAGTAATCAATTGGCTTTGAAGTCCTATGGAAGTCATGCAAAAGAAGAAATAACTCCCACCACTTTCAAGCAAGGGACCAATGGGATTTACAAGTCCATCATCTATTTCTTGTTCTGAAATAAAACCTCCAAATTCATCGACCTTCATAATATAGATTCCGCTAAAATTAGAATCCTTTATTCTTCGTTTACCTAGGATCAGATAACCACCATCAGGGGTTTGCCGCATATCAATCGGATAGTAGGAAGCGTTGAATTTATCATTGTCATAAATGCGTGTAAAATTAGATTTATCCGCAACTGGATCGGAATTATTGGAGCAAGCCCCAACTATTATGATGATCAAGAATAACAATACGCGCATAGCTTATCGATCTAGTGTGTTGAAAGTGTTGCTCAGAAATCGCATAGGGAAAAGAACGCCGGCTGAAAAAATTAGGTTATTCAGATCAAGATCATCTTGCGCATCTCCAACGCCTGACAAAAAATCATTTCCGTATCTATTATTCACATCAGTTATGTTACTCATTCCCTTCCAATAAGCGGCATCAAATACAATCCGAACATTGCCTAAATTATAGTTTACCCCAAGACCTGCCATTAAACCCCAATAGTTGTTTAATAAATCTTTGGCTCCTACTATGATCGGTTCATTACGGAACTGATTGGTACCACCTGATGCATAGTCCGTACCTGAAATTTGTAAAGATTTGTTAGCATTGATTAACATCGAGTAAAATATTCCTGCTTGCAGGTAAGGCCTTACTTTTCCTTTTAAAATATCATACTTAACAACCAGTGGAAAGTCCGCAAAGTCTAATTTTATTTCCTGATCATATTGAAGGATTAACCTTTCAGAAGTATTTTCTGTGTTATACCATTGATATTGGTTTGAATATGTAAATCTACTATGTCGATAAGCAGGTTGAACGCTGATGGAAAACCCCTTAAAATAGAATGTAGCTTCCAGGGTTGCCTGGCTTCCAATTTTACTGAAAGAATCGTATGCTTTATCCGTTGCGGTCTGTGAATAGTTGGTGGGTGTCAATACTGCATATCGTTTAATGGGCAAGGCATTTGAAAGATTTATACCTGCTTTGAAGCCTAGCCACCATTGTTTTTCTAAAAACTTATTTTGTTGCTGATTAGGGTTAACGGCAAACCCTCCGGACTTCCTTTTGGATTGCCCTTGTACTAGGATACTTGCGGATAATAATAATAGTAAGACTAATATTCTGTTCATATTAACGGTGAATAATCAATTTTTTAGTTTCCTGAAAGAACCCTGTTTTCATGTGATAAAAATATATTCCAGGTGACAGATCAGACACATCGACTGATATCGCATAGCTGCCCTCAGTGCGCTCTTCGCCCAACAATTTTTTAATGATTCTACCTTGCGCATCAGTTAGGGTAATATCTATTAAGTTAGTATTGTTGATTTTAAAAGGGATTGTTGTTGTTAGGTTGGCGGGGTTGGGAAAGCAATCATCCAGCCTGAATCTGTTTTCAATGAATTTTTCGCTAAGGCCCGAAATAATTTGTGTGGCTAATGCTAAAGGTTCATAATTTCCAGTACCATCTTCTTTTGGCCCATTGATAAAATCTTTGAAGAAGATATCATTGTTAATTTTATTGTCGTCAACCAACATCCAATCACGCAGTAAATTAGCGTAGACCTGTCGGTAATCGTATTGCATCTCAATATTTTCCTTATTCATGTCAGGTACTTTCCCAATGACACCTGGTTGGACTCCTTTTCCGAAGATCATGACCGGGGCTCCTGTGCCATGATCAGTACCATAGCTTCCATTGGCTCGAACTCGCCTTCCAAACTCAGATGTTGTTACAGTCAGTACTCTGTCTTCCAATCCCCGGGCCTTTAGATCGTCCTGAAAGGCTTTCATAGAAGAAGAAATGTGATACATCAATGCTGCATGGTGACCCATTGTAGGATCATAACTCTCTACTTGTTCAGCATGCGTATCGAACCCTCCCAATTTTACCAGAAAAACTTTTGTTTTTATACCTAATCCGGGTCCTCCACCATCCAGTAATTTAGCTATCAGTTGCAACTGAGGAGTCAACCCATTTTTCAAGCTACCTTTAGGGGCATTAAATGGATATCGTTCCGGATAAGTTACTGAAGAAGTTGGTGCATTTCGATATACTTCATAAAGCCGCTCAGCATAGTCTTCCGATTTATCCTCTAGGCCTAGAATCCAATTAAGCTCTTTCCCATAGGGAGAATCGCTAAGTGCCGCTGGCGGCTTACCTCTTGGATCAATTCCTTCATCAGTAAATCCTTCCAATTCTTCTACCAATTGAGCAAATGTCTGAGGATCATTTAATGAAATTGAAGTTGGGATGTTCCCTTCCTGATGAAAAATCAAAGACACATCACTACCCATTTCTATGGCAAGCGGGTCTTTCATTGACGGATTAGGGAAATCGTTTGGATAAATTTGTGGTGCGTATTCCTGCTGGAGATAACGACCTACCCAGCCTGAAGAAAAATAGTCATCGAAGCCGCCTCCCATAAAGGAGATATCCCTTCCTCTGAAATGTGAACCATTATTGTTCTTATAAGATACACCTTGTACTATTGTCATTCGTCCTCGATCATATAAATCTTTCATAGCTATCATATCAGGATGAAGTCCTACTTGTGTATCTGATGGCAGCGTACTGTCGAGGGCAATCATCTTTCGCAAACTGTTTTTAGCGGGAATGGCGATGTTTGCGCGCCAGCGATAATATAGATCGTATGCCTCTACGGGTATTATGCTGTTGAGTCCATCGTTGCCTCCATGAAGTTGAAGAATGATCAGCACGCGGTCATTCGTACTTTGCTCGGCCATCCGCGTGAGCGAATTTTCTGCCATGAGGCGAATTGGAATTCCACCCAAAGTAAACGGTACTGCCGTCAGTGAAAGTTTTTTTATAAAATTCCTACGTTTCATGGCTTCCCTTTAATAAAGTTGATACTCTGGTGATTGAAGTATGGCATTAAATAAATTCTGCAGTTGTCCTCTCACCACTTCCATTTCTGCCAGATTAATCCATCGAAATGCCCAGGAGCTCTCCGGATCACCGTCAATCTGAGGTGATTTCAGAAACGCGGTGAGAAAATAGTTCAACCGCTCAGCGGTGATCCCTGAATTGTCATCAAGGGACGGGTCGAATGTTAAATTATCAGCCAGCGGCAGAAA
>JAHEMS010000197.1 GCA_024643595.1 Bacteroidota bacterium | reverse complement strand
TGAAAGTTTCTTTTGCCTTACCATTTCAGTTAATGGCAAGTCAAACGAATCGGGATGATTCGTTACGTATAAATCCAGGTCATTATCGTTATCTAAATCAAAGAACGAAGCATGGAGAGAATAACCCGATTCATCAAGTCCAAACTCTTTTGCCTGTTCCTTAAAAGTAAGGTCACCCTGATTGATAAATAATAAATTCGTTCGGCTCTCTTCACTTTGATGCCAACCTCCTTTGCAGACATAAATATCCAATAATCCGTCCTGGTTAACATCGCACATGGTAACGCCATTATTCCAGCGACCATTTCCTGCAACACCTGCTGATTCTGTGATGTCCCTGAACTTGAGATTCCCTTCGTTGAGATATAACTTATTGGGAACTTCATTTCCAGTCAAATAGATATCGGAAAGCCCATCATTGTTGATATCACCGATAGCCACTCCGCCACCATTGTAGACGTAGGCAAAATAATCAAAGTAGTTATTGATGTTTTCGTCCACCACGTTTTTGAAGGTTACCCCACTGTGAGAAGAGGGCACTTTTTTAAATACAGGCGTTTCCGCTGGTGATAAAACTAACTTTTCCTCTTTTTTTTCCTCTTTACATCCGGTAATTACCAGTGCACCAATAAGCAAAACGCTCCCTATCGATAAGCTGGCTGCAGGTAGTTTATGTTTATTAATCATAGGGTAAAAGTACATCATTAATCAAGAAAACAGGGGTGAGTATCACGCTCCATCAGATGATCATGGTTCGCCACAAAGTTTCAAATATTTTTTCCAGACTTCCGCTGCGACACTGCGCCCTAACTTCAGTCCTTCGATATTATCAGCCTGGATATGATAGCCGCCAAGTACCCTTGACAAACCGGCCATATCCGCCGTTTGCGTAAACGTGGGGAATCGAATGGTAACGGTATCTCCAATATGATTTGGTTCTGTAAGTGCACCCGGTGCAAGTTTTACTTCTTCTCCAAAGATGTCACTCCCTGTGAAGAACCTTAATGCTTCAGAACACGCGCCACTAACGCAACTATGACCGGAAACATAACTTGGAAATGGCGGGCATAAAAATGTTTCCGGTGAATAAGGTCGCCACTCCGTGCCATTCATTGAAACCATTCCTTTGTCAGGTCCACCCCACGCTTTGATTATTTGATCTTGAAAATATTCATGAACGAGCGCGTAAGGCCTCGCGTAATCGTAAAACATTTTTGTTTCCCACGAGGCTATGAATGCATCCATTGCGGTAGCTTCTACCAGAAAATACATTTTCACATCCTGATCTAAGGTATGATTATCACGAACAGAGACGTCCTGAGCAAACACCAACCAATGGCCTGCCTGCTGAACAGATTTAGGGCCATCGCGCATGAATTCTACTAACGCTTTTTGCTCATCAGTAAGTTTAGATTGCAGTTCTACCACCTCTTTTACTTCCTCTTCAAGTTGCTTTGAACCAATCGCAGGAGGTGGGCCCGAACGGAACATCGAAGCTGAATCAAGAACCAGTGGAGTTACTTTACCCCATTGGGGAGTTAGACAATCAGGCGCATATTGTCCACCTTGGCCATCCGAGAAATATTTCGGCTGCCATCGTATAAGGTCAGTCTGATTATCCGCACTATTGATCGGTGAATATCCCGTGTAATCAGAGTATTCGGAACCGTCAGAATTCTTCATATCACCTAACTGATTGGCACCGTCATACATTCGCGCCTCAATGACGGCTTGTGCTGCCAAATTCCCAATCCCTTCAGGCGTGGAAGAATCTAAAGAATTGTTATTCGGATCTAATCCAAAATCTGTCATTATTTTCTTCAAGAGCAATGAATCAGCAAAGTAGTAGGTAAGCATAGCCCTGTAGGCGGCATAGCTAATGGCAATCTCTTTGTTACCTAGTGTGCGCTCACTCTCTGGTCTCCGATCAACGCCAGTGAGATAAAGCGGCAACGCTTTTTCATCGTAACGACTCCAGGCATCAAAAATAGCTGTCCAGGTGAGGCCCAGAATTCTGGATGTAATTGTTGGCCGCGGGCGAAAACGCTCCGTGTCATTGGCCGTAAGATCCAGCGAAATTTTACCCCATTGATAAGCCCTGTTATTAGCTCCCAGGGGTTCACCTGCTGACGAATCCAGCGAACGATTGGCATTACAGGAAATGATCAGAAATAAAAGGAGACTTAATGCTCTTACTTTCATTGGTCTCGAAATTGGCTTTAATGCTAGGACAAAATTAACCTTTGCCCAATAAAAACAGAAAGGGCCGGACTATTATTCCCGGCCCTTTCGATGCTATTTACTTAATTCTATTTCCTGTTAGTTACATGCAGGTCCATCCGGATATCCGCAGTTTTGCTCATATCCGCCTTCGGTTCTGTCTAATTGATTCTGAATGATTGGTCTCTTTGTAAAGTGCGCATCTGCACGTCCCGCTGCTTCAGGATTGTACAAGTTTACACGACTTACCAACGTTCCTGTACGCACCAGATCATACCAGCGGCACTGCTCACCATCCAGTTCTCTGGCCCTTTCATCCAACAGGTAATCCAAGGTAATCGTTGCCGGTGTGTTCGCCACGTTATCCATATCTACACCATTAAAGGCAGCACGTTTGCGAACAAATACAACATCTTCTCTCGCCCCGGCATTGTTTCCTTGTTTAAATCTTGCTTCAGCGCGTAATAGATACGTATCAGCCAAACGCATTACAAACCAATCTCTTGAGCCTTCCTGCCATTGGATTGTTGGTCTCAGCGGATCCATAAACTTCTTAATGTGGGCAAACTGAAACTCATTAAAATTACCTTTGCCTGCATCATTTCTCAGAATTACCTGATAACGTGTTGCTGCTCTTTTTGCTGCTGTCCAAACGGCCTCTCTGCCAGGTCCAGGAATGTAGATAGCAGTATCTCCCAACTCTAACCTTGGTTTTCCAATATCTGAGGCTGTAACGGGTGAACCATCTTTCTTTTTAGCACCGGCATCAACATAGGCCTGAGTCCATAAAAAAGCGGTATTGTTTCCGTTCACATACCAAACCTTCTTGTATGTTTGATCATAGCGGTTATCGATGTCGCGTGACGCGCCCCATACATCCAATAAATAGTTGGTTGGTCTGAACCGTTTGAATGGTCTTCCGTTGGCGATGTCACGAATCATTCCAGGCTGGTTATCATATTGCATCAGGAAGTAAAGATGTCCCCGGTTTCCTTCACCTGGAGCTACTCCATCACCACCACTATTCAGAAGAACATCTGTTGAATTCTGAACTGCAAAAATGACTTCCTTATTGTTTTGCTTGCTCTGATCCCAAAGTTCTGCATGACTTGGAACCAGTGAATAAGCGCCAGGCCCGGTAATAACACTTGTAAAGAACCCTTCAGCAGCAACAAAATCCGGAGTTGAGTTAGTTAACCAACCTCTTGTCAAAAGCGCCATACCCATCAGGTTTTGAGCTGCTCCTTTAGTCGCTCTTCCATATTGAGGCTGGCTATTAGGCAGATCAGCAATAGCAGCTGTCAGATCGGGAATGATTGCCTGGGCATACACTTCCTCAGCGGAAGTTTTGTTGGCTGTTACCACGGCGCCTACCGTCTCTTCCAATCGTAGATCGGCAGATCCCCACTGACGGATAATGTTAAAATAGTATAAGGCACGCAAAAACTTGGCTTCCGCTACTCGTACTTTTTTAGTGGCATCATCCATATCTTTAACCGCTGGCGCACGTCCAATAACCGCGTTCGCCTGGTTGACTCCTTTATAGAGATATTCCCACATTTCGCGTAACACACCATTATCGGCCCGCAATGTGGCATCATACCAATTGAAGCCTTTATGGCTTCCATCAGCACCATTGGTATAAACATCAGTACCGAAAACGGTAAGCGTATAAGCCCTTTCATTGCTATACACATATTTCATGTAAGAATAAGCGCCATCCACGGCATCTTCAAGCCCGGCTGCAGTGGTATAATAAACCGCTGAAACATCGGATACCAGCTCCTCTTTGAGGAAGTCTTTACACGATTGAATATTAAAGGCTACTAAAGCCACTATTAGAAATATTGATTTCTTCTTCATAATCATTTTTGATTAAAAGGTAATATTTACTCCACCTAAGAACACCTTATTAGATGGCACGTCACCAGCGCTAATTGAGTCAACCGATTCTGGATCCATGTACGTGTATTTTGACCATGCAATCGGATTTTGAGCGGTCAGGTAGATTCTGAAATTGGAAAGGTTGAGTGAAGACAACACGCTCTTTGGTAAATTATAACCAAGCGATAACGTTCTTAACTTTACAAATCCACCTTCAAAGTACCTTAAGCTGTTGCCGTACGCAGGGCCTTCCTGTGCAAAATTAGGACGAGGATAGCTATTGGTAGGATTATCGATTGTCCAGTAGTCTACATCAATATTGTTGTATCGGCCTTGCATGGAAGCATTGCCGACATTGAACTGACTATCAATAGTATAACCCAGGCGGTAATACAGGAAGAAGGAGAAATCGAAGCCTTTAAATGAAAACCGGTTATTCAATCCACCATATACCGATGGAATATCACTTCCAAGAATTACCCGGTCATTGGGTCCTATTACGCCGTCACCATCCTGATCCTTTATTTTAATTTCCCCAGGGTATGAACCAAAAGCTTTAGCCTGATCTACTTCACTTGCCTGCCAGATTCCCGTTTTTTGATAATCAAAGAATACACGCAGAGGCTCTCCTAAAAACCAACTATTGCCTGTATCACTTGTGCTATTACCATTTACATCGCGTTGTGCCAGGTCAATAATTTCTTCTTTGTAATGAGCTGCATTAAAATCTGCATCCCAGGTAAAACCATTGGTCATACGGAGGATATTGGCATTTAAGCTGATTTCAAACCCTCTGGTACGTGTTTCTCCAATGTTCTGAAACGCAAATCCGTATCCAATGGAAGGAGGCACATTTCTTTGAAGTAATAGCCCACTAGTATTGGTTTGATACACGTCAATGCTACCGCTCAAGCGGCCATTGAAAAATCCAAAGTCAACACCAATATCCTGAGTGGCCATTTTTTCCCAACCTAAATCAGGACTTGGGATTTCAGATAGTGTAAAGCCCTGTGCACCTGTACTATTATTCCAGGAATATAGTGATTTGGCAAGGATACCTTGTGTTTTATAGGGATCGATGGAGGTATTACCAACCTGACCATAAGAGGCCCTTAATTTTAAATCACTTATCACATCAACGCCAGAAAGAAAGCCTTCATCCTTCATTCTCCAACCTACCGAAACGCCAGGGAATGATGTCCATTTTTTTCCTTCCGCTAATCTTGATGATCCATCAGTACGAAGTGATGCCTGTAACAAATATTTGCCTTTGTAGGCATAATTGATACGACCCATACCCGATAAAAGAGCCCATGGTAATAACTTACTTCTTAATGCACTTATGGTTCCGGCTGTTCCTAAGTTATACCACTTTTGAGCTTCGTATGGCAATCCTTGAACGGAAGCATAATGGTTCTCATATTGGTTTTCCTGGGCACTCCATAGTGCAGTAACGCCAAATACATGGTCTCCAATCGATTTGTTATAGGTGAGCAAATTTTCAACGGTATAACCTATATTATTCTCGTTTTGGTAAGTTGCTCTTGGAGCACCATTTTTCACATTATTGGTAAACTGTCCTTCAAAAGTACCGCGAGTAACATAGCGTAAATCCACACCTGCCAATAACTTATATTTCAGACCCTCTACGATTTGAACTTCCGCATAAGCAGAAGAAAAAATCCGATCAGTCTTTATCTGGTCAATACGCTTTCCATCAATCAATTCACTGAGTGGGTTTGAGCGAATTCCATCACCAATAGGATTAAAATTTACAGTTCCGTCTGGGTTATAAGGGTTACCCAATGGGCTTTGACTTATTGCTTCACCCAGTGCACTTCCTGTATTGTCATTATTGATTGAATGCGTAAGGTTATTTGACATTCCAACCTTAACATGCTTTCCAACTTGCTGATCAAGGTTAAGTCGGGCCGTTACTTTGGTGAAGTTCATTCCCTCAATCGTTCCGCCTTGATTGAAATAACCAATACCCATATTAAACTGAGTTTTTTCATTTCCACCGTTTACGCTAATGTTATGGTCAGTCTGGCTGCCGTTTTGAAAAATCAGTTTTTGCCAATCTGTACCTTTTACACCAGATGGATCTGTTGCATTAGCTAATTCTGTCGGATCCCTGAACGTACCTGTTGGGCCGCCATCAGGACTAAATACCGAACCGGGAGCACCCCAGGCAGCACGGCCAACGGAACCTCCTACCTTATCCAATCGGTTGGCTTCACGCTTAAATGCGGCAAATTGGTCTCCATCCATTACATCAATGGTTTTGAATGGCTGGGTTACACCATAATATCCTGAATAAGATACATTGGTCTTTCCTCCCTTACCCCGTTTTGTGGTTATCAGGACAACCCCATTAGCACCTCTGGAACCATAAATCGCGGTTGCAGCAGCATCTTTTAATACTTCGATAGATGCTATATCAGCCGGGTTAAAATCGTTTAATGGATTACTTCCAGAATTTGAGAAAGTAAGACCATCATTGGTAGTGGTTCCAGAACCGATTGGAATTCCATCCACCACAAATAATGGATCATTTGAGGCATTCAATGATCTACGACCACGGATCAAAATTGATGGAGATGATCCAGGACGTCCGTTATACTGCTGAACATCTACACCTGCTATCTGACCTTTCATACC
>JAHEMS010000196.1 GCA_024643595.1 Bacteroidota bacterium | reverse complement strand
CTGCCAGCGTTATGGACGTAAATACAACAATACTCCACTTATCTATTGGAGCGGAGAATGGAGTGGCAAGTTTGTCATTGAAGTTGCCGACAATGGATACAGTGTTACTATCTATGGTCTTTATTTTGAAAATAAACCGCAGCAAATTTCCCGACACCATACACATTTGCCCCGTAAAGGATTTTATATTAACGAAATCCGGAGAAAGGGAACTTCTCACTTCAAGAAAAACAAACTGCATGACATCATGCTTATTAACTTAAGTTTGCGCGATGACTTTAATATCACGACCTATCTTTCACCGATATACGAGTAGCAATCGGGTAACTCCTCAATTTGTCTAATATCCTGTTTAACTCCTTTGCTTCAGCTTTAGTAATCTTACCCAATGTTTTTATCCATGAGGGCTGATAAGCATCAATTTTCTTCAATAGAACCTGTCCTTTATCGGTTATCGAAATATCAACCTGTCTTCGGTTATCTGCACAAGTAACACGATTCACTAATCCCTTGTGCTTTAACTTTTCTACAAGCCGGGTACAGTTACTGCTTTTATCAATCATGCGCTCCGAAATTTCCGCGAGCATCATTGGTTTTGGGAAACTTCCTCGCAGAATACGTAGTACGTTAAACTGCTCAGGAGTTATGTCAAATTTTTTTAAAAACCCGGCGTTAATATTATAAAGCCAGCTCCCGGTATATAATATATTAATAGCCGCTTTCTGCTGATCGTTTTGAAATTTGTCCTGCTTGATTTCCTGTTCAAGTCCCATAAATACAATGTCAATAATTGTAGCTACAACATTACAAACAAAAAAATTCTTTTGTGGTAAATAGTAGGAGGATTTAAAGTCATCGTAAGTAATATTGTGAGATTAAACAAAGCCATAAAGAAAGATTCACACACTGTCCTCCAGCATGATAAAATCAATCAGCCGATTCATAAAAAAAACGATGTTCTATGCAAAGAAGAAATTGTCACCAAGACAATTCTTCCTCCTTTCCTGCATTGTGGTTGGTTTGTTATCTTCTTTGGCGGCTATCATTCTAAAATTCAGTGTTCATTCTATTGGTGCTTGGGTTGCATTTTACGCAAACAGTTATGAGCAGTTTTTTCTTTTTACGCTATTCCCCGCAGTGGGTATTGCCTTCACCGTCATATACGTCCAATTCGCATTAAAGGGAAAATTCAAAAAGGGCAGTGCAGAAATCAGCTACGCCATAGCCAGGAAATCAAGTGAATTGCCGGGCAGCCAAACCTACTCACACATTATTACCAGTGCGCTTACCGTAGGTTTTGGAGGTTCATTAGGATTAGAGTCGCCTATGGTAAGCACCGGATCGGCCATTGGTGCGAATTATGGCGAATTTTTTCATCTCTCTTATAAAGACAGAACTGTCCTACTTGCCTGTGGCGCTGCCGCAGGTATCGCTGCAGCATTTAATTCACCGGTTGCAGGTGTCTTGTTTGCCATTGAAGTATTACTTGCTGACGTAACGGTTGCCGCCTTTATCCCGATTATTATATCAGCCGCATCAGGCGCGCTTCTTTCAAAAATAATTCTGGCCGAAGGAATTACCCTTTCTTTTTCTTTGCAACAGCCTTTTGATTATCACAATGTGCCCTTCTACATCGCCCTGGGCGTTTTAGCGGGTTTGGTTTCCCTTTATTATGCTCGAACGCTTGAGCAAATAGAAAATAAATTTGGGGCTATCAATAATTTAACGAAAAAGATTGCCATTGGAGGATTCCTTCTTTCAATTCTACTCATCATTTATCCGCCTCTCTTTGGAGAAGGATATGAAAGTATAAAACTCCTCGCCAATCTCCAGACCACTGAAATAACGAAGAGCAGTATTCTTAATCAGTTTATTAATAACGACTTCGCCTTGCTACTTTTTCTCGGAACATTGGCACTGATCAAAGTAGTTGCAGTGGGAATAACGTTAGGTGCAGGCGGAAATGGTGGCAACTTTGGCCCATCCCTATTTGTAGGGGCTTATACTGGATTTACTTTCGCGCGACTGATTAACATGACCGGACTTGCTCATATACCCGAAACCAATTTTACACTGGTTGCCATGGCTGGTATATTAAGTGGGGTCTTCTATGCGCCTTTATGCGCCATATTCCTGATCGCTGAAATTACCGGAGGTTATGCCCTGATTATTCCATTGATGATTGTCGCTGCGTTGAGCATTTCAGTGGCACACTACTTTGAACCGCTATCGCTCGAGGGAAGAAAACTTTCCAAACTCCTAAATGTTTCGGTAGATGACAAGGACAAATACTTGCTCAGTAAATTAAATCTGAATCAGCTACTGGAAACCAATTTTTCTCCCATACGACCAGATGATACCCTTCGATTGTTGGTGAGGGTTATTTCAATTTCAAAACGAAACACCTTTCCGGTAGTTGACCATGAAGGCAAACTGGAAGGTGTCGTTCATCTTGATCATATCCGTGAACTAATTTTTAATAACGCGATTTACGACTCCACCTTTGTTAAGGAGTTGATGACCGGAGCCCATGCCGTTGATGTCGATGAGTCTCTCCATGATATTTTGAAAAAATTTGATGAGACAAAACAATGGAATTTGCCAGTCGTGAGGAATAATGTATACCTCGGTTTTTTATCCAAGGCGAGAATACTAAGTGAATACCGAACTGAGCTGATGAAAACTATTTAAATTCACTTCATCGTTCAAAGAAAATGTTAAAAAGCAAGCGATCAGTTTTATCACCTGAACGAAATGAGATCCTTAGTCAACCGGGCACTACCTATATAATATCCTGCTATAGGGATGAATATTTCTGTAATGATCACCTTGATAATCACTGCGCAAGAGGTTTTTTCTCACTTTACCTTCAGGCGGTATACGGTATTTTTTTTGCGAAAAAACTTAACCTCCCATACTTTGTGGATTTTGGTAATTTAATTTATTGCTACAGCGACAAAGAGAAATTCAACAATAATCAGAATTTCTGGGAATATTATTTTGAACAAAAGCCGATCGATAGCCAAGCCCATCTGGTGCTAAACCTCCGCTATGAGAATTACCCGCTGAAGATATGGAATAGAAAATTTATAAAGGAACTTCATGAACTAGCTGTCGCAGACATCAAACCTAAAAAAGAATTAGCCGAGTTAATTAACAATATTAAAAAACAATTTGAGGGTTTACGAATATTAGGAATTCATATCCGCAAGACTGATCATCACCTGGAGGCTGCTCCTGTTAATGATCACGTATATTTTAATCTTGTTAATAAGCAAATCCATTCTTTCGATAAACTATTTATTGCAACGGATGATGATGCTATTTTACAAAGTTTCAAAGAACGATATCCTGAAAAAGCAATCTGTAATCCTTTCATTAGATCATCCGGAGGCGTGTCATTGCATCGACATATGGTGGTCGAAAATCGATATGTGTTAGGCCAACAAGCTCTTCTTGATTGTTATACACTTTCCTGTTGTACAAAAGTAATACTTGGTCCATCAAATCTTTCCTACTGCGTGTTGCTATTAAATCCTGAAATAGTTTATCAACTCGCAGAAAGTTGGGAGGAAAAATTTAAACGACAGAAAACGCTTATTGTTTTCCTTCTAAATAAGTGGGGAATCAGAAAATGGTAGAGCCATGATTGATTTAGTTCCTGCTCAAAATATTACAGTAACCTGTCAGATGTGCAAATCTGATACGATAACCATTAAAAAAATACTATTTCATGGTGTTCATACATTAGTTGATTGTCTTTGCCAGAATTGCGGTTTTGATTTTTACCAAACATTGCCCATCGGACATGATTTAACCTTCCCAATTCAGTTTTCTCCTGATGGGAAAAAATCCTTTTATCATCCAAAGGCTAAAGCCTGGTTGGCACAGCCGCTCATAACATCGGTCGCCAAGGAACTTGGTGTAAAGGCAGAAATCAGTCTTCATGTAAACAAGACCACCAGTGATGTTATTGTCGTGAATATCCTTGACAATTGCTTCGGCCATGTTTTCACCAAAGTCTGGAATGCTTATACCTTAATAAAATCCCATCCTAATTGGGGGATAGTGGTTATTTGTCCTGCCCAATGTGCATGGATGCTTCCAGTGGACATTGCAGAATCGTGGATCGTTCATCTACCCTTAAATAAACTCAATCAAAAAATAGAAGGGCTTGATGAATTTGTGAAGTTGCAATTCAAACGATTTAATAAAATAACACTTAGCCACACGTATACCCACCTTGATCACCATCGCTATATCAATCTTGAAGAGGTTCTAAAAACGCCCCGATTTGACCTGACCAAATTTAGCGAATCTGATCCGCACATAACCTTTATTTGGCGAGAGGATCGATTTTGGCATAATAGCCATCTTATGGATTTACTGTTCATGGGTTCCGTCAAATTTAAAATACAGTCTGTCTTTAAGCCCATTTTTGTTTACAGGCAGCTTTATCTGATTACCAAATCAGCAAGAATAATAGCTAAACAATTTCCGAAAGCAATCATCTCAATAGCTGGCTTGGGAAAAACGGGTACCTTCAACCAACAAATTTTTGATTGTCGTGTGAAAGAAATAACTCCCGAAATTGAAATTCAATGGAATATGCTTTTTTCTAAAAGTCATTTGGTAATCGGTGTCCATGGCTCCAACATGCTAATCCCAAGTGGACTTTCAGCGGGGTTTATTAATCTTGTTCCTCGTTATAAAATAGATCATGTAACAGAAGATACTATTCTACCCTACTCCAATCGGATTTTGCAATTCCTTGGAAGGCATCTTGATGAATATTCTACACCTTTACTCGTGGCATTACATGCATCCAGTATCTTAAAGCAATTTCCGTACATTTTTAATAATACTAACCAGGAACCAGAATAAAAATGAGCAACACACCAATCGTCTATAGTTTATAGCGTATGATCAATTTCATCACCACCATTCACAAATTCGATAAACAGGGTGAAAAAACCGGATGGACCTATATTGAAATCAGTGCAAGCCGGGCAAAAAAATTAAAACCCGAAAGCAAGGTTTCATTTCGTGTTAAAGGAACACTGGATGCGTATAAAATAAAGCAAGTTGCGTTGTTGCCGATGGGAGGAGGACATTTCATCCTGCCACTAAATGCATCCATTCGCAAAGGAATTGGAAAGAAGCTGGGCGACAAACTAAAAGTCATGCTGCAGGCTGACGATAGTGAATTTGCCTTTTCACAAGATTTCATCGCCTGTCTGAAAGACGACCCGATAGCTTTTGACTATTTTCAGTCATTGTCAGGATCGCACCAAAAGTATTTCAGTAAATGGATCGATAGCGCTAAAACTTCAACCACAAAAACAAAGAGAATCGTAATGGCCGTAACCGCGCTATCGAAAAACCAAGGCTATCCCGAAATGATAAGAGCGAATAAAGGACATTAATTTGCCGTACATATAAAGCCGGATTCATATCCTGTTTCGGAAAGAGAATTTTAACCATATTTATAAGGTTATTATAAATCAATTAATCAACCCATGAAAGATAAACTTCGCAGCCAGGGATGGTTTGGAAAAACGGGAAAAGACGGATTCATCTATCGGGCCTGGATGAAAAATCAAGGTATACCCGATTATGAATTTCGAGGTAAACCGGTAATCGGTATCTGCAACACGTGGTCAGAACTTACCCCCTGCAACGCGCACTTTCGTGAGCTGGCAGAATCCGTGAAACGCGGTATCTCTGAAGCAGGAGGTTTTCCGGTAGAGTTTCCGGTAATGTCTCTGGGAGAAACTTTGATCAAACCAACGGCCATGCTGTATCGTAATCTCGCCAGTATGGATGTGGAAGAGTCGATCCGCGCTAATCCAATGGACGGTGTGGTGTTGCTTTGTGGATGCGATAAAACCACGCCTTCCCTGGTGATGGGTGCCTCCAGTGTAAACATTCCTACGTTGGTGGTTTCCGGAGGCCCGATGCTCACAGGCAAGTATGAAGGACGTGATATCGGCACCAGCGATATCTGGCGCTTTAGTGAGGCGGTGCGTTCAGGAGATATGTCACAAGAAGCACTTACGGTTGCCGAAGAATGCATGTGTCGCAGCCGAGGTCATTGCGCCGTGATGGGAACCGCTTCAACGATGGCGTGCATGGTAGAGTCATTGGGTCTTTCGCTTCCGGGAAATGCAGCCATCCCTGCAGCCGATTCACGGAGGAAAGTGCTGGCACAAATGTCAGGCATCCGCATTGTTGAAATGGTGAAAGAAAATCTTCGTCTCTCAGATGTGCTTACGAGAAAGGCGTTTGAAAATGCGATTATCACGAATGCCGCAATTGGCGGTTCAACAAATTTTGTGATCCACCTGCTTGCGATTGCTGGAAGGATTGGTGTTGACCTTAAGCTGGAAGATTTTGACAAACTATCTTCAAATATTCCGCTGGTAGCCAATCTACAACCCTCTGGGAAATATTTTATGGAGGATCTTTATTATGCCGGTGGCCTTCCCGCTGTATTGAAACAACTGGCGGCATTTATTCACCGCGATTGCATTACCGTGAATGGAAAAACCATGGAAGAAAATTTTGAATCAGCGGTGATCTATAATCACGATGTCATTACTTCTACTGATAAACCATTCAATCCCCTTTCGGGTGTGGCCATTTTAAAAGGAAATCTTTGCGAAAATGGAGCGGTGATTAAACCATCCGCGGCAAGCCCTCAATTAATGAAGCATTCTGGTAAAGCCATTGTCTTTGAAGATATTGATGATTATAAGAAGAGAATTGATGATCCGAATTTGGAAGTGGATGAAAGCAAC
>JAHEMS010000195.1 GCA_024643595.1 Bacteroidota bacterium | reverse complement strand
GCCAAATGGAACAACGTTGGATAGTGATAGCGTATCCTTCGAGATATTCGAAAAGGTCAATACTCCTTTAATGCCTTTACCTAACAATACCTCGTGCCTGAAGGAAATTTGCACCTGACCAGGTTGATTCGATAAAAAGACATTATTGTTTATTTCAAAGGAAACAAGTGGTCTGCTAACCAGGTACTCGTTGCCTGAAGAATCTATTACAAGAGATATATTTAAATTTTCAATCGTAACTTCCTTCACATGTTGCTGGGCAATCAACTGCAGTGGAAGCAACAAAAAGATAAAGTAATATGAAATGGCAGAATACTTTGGGTTGGCAATGGTGTCGGAGATTGTTTCACAGTTTTCCATGCTCGTTTTACACATTCAATTTACAGGCATGTATTTAAAATAAAAAGCTATTTTTAGAGTTCGAATTAGGATGAAGCGCTTATTTATAGCAACGGTCTGTTCATTATTACTGTTTTCTTGTGCCACCACAGGTGATAAAGTAGTAAAACCACGAACCCATAAAATGTGGGCGCGGGGTAATCACTATGTGATTGATATCCCAGTGGGTGCCAGGCATATCCGCATGTTTGAAAGGAAACGTACTAAAATGGTGAGAATGAAATAGTTTATTCTTGCACACCAAATACTAGTATATTGAATACGTCTATTGCAAACCCTTCAAAGTCATTTCAAGATTTCTTTTAAAGAAAAATTTCAATTGGTCCATTTGAGAAAGGTGGCTTGTTAGTATAGAACCATAAAACAAAGTAGCAAATATGTTAGTAAGGTCACGCGTAGATGATGTCTTTGTAATTTCCTTTTTAAATATTGCTTCCAGGCTAAATTTTTCAAACATCTGATCCAGGGATTGAATCTCAATGGCAAGGATGTCCTTATGGTTAGGAAATAGCAGTTTTTTCTCTTCCGCTTTTAACGGAAACGGTTTAGGCGGCCTTCTTAAATCAGCGAGGTACCCTACCAGGCTTAACATGATACCCGGGTAAATTTCACATTCTTCGCTTATTTTGTCAAACAGAAAGTAAATCCCTGACAATCCCTCCTTAGGCTTTTCATGTTGCTCTACCGCACGCTTCAATAACCAGACTCTGAAATAATATAGTAAAATATCTTCTTTTTGAGGGAAATATTTGAATAGGGTTACTTTTGATATCTTCACCTTATCACAAATCTCATCAACATATAAATCATCAAACGATTTTTTCCCAATAAGGCGAATGATTTGTTCAAGGACACTCAACTTTAGACGGGCAGCTTTCTCTTTACGCAGACTCATAATTTCTTAAAAACGGAAGTAATGCAATTAGAGGAATATAACCAATGTTCATTCCTGTGAAGCGTTTCATAATTCTTTTGATGGTAGCTTTCTCCTATTTCACCGCTTAAAGTTTCAATGCTTTCTAAATCGAAACCTGTCTGAATATTCAGGCGATTATTACTCGGGGATAACCGGGTGAATTAATTCTTCAAAATCCTGAATTCCACCCTGCGATTTAATTTACGGGCTTCCTCTGTGTTGTTTGTTGCAATAGGTCTGGACCCACCGAAACCTTTACCCTTGATTCGCCGTGCATTGATGCCTCTCGACACGAGATAAGATTTTATTTTATCAACACGCTGCTGCGAAAGTTCCAGGTTTTTCTTTTCATCACCACGATTATCCGTATGCCCTTCCAGTTCGATCTCAACCTTTGGATTGGAGGTTAGAAAATCCACGACCACATTTAATTCACTGTATGATTCATCAAGTAAATCTGTGCTGCCCAACTCGAACAATATACTTTTTAAGTTAACAATTGCCCCGACTTCAATAGGCTGAAGTTTAAAGTTCATTTCGAGATTATTCGTACTGATGGATTTAATATCCAACCGTTCGGAAAGATTAACATAACCCACCGCATCAATCTCAATGGCATAAACGAATGCCTTTTTCAGGACGATCGAATACGCGCCTTCTGTATTGCCATTGGCTGCATTGGGAGCCTCAGCACGAAATACCAATCTAGCCGGTATTCCCTCACCGGTTTTAGAATTGGTGACTTTTCCCGAAATTAAAATTGAATTTTCTGGCAATATCTCAGGAGCGACCGTCTCTGCGAGTGGTTTGATTTCTGGCGGGTTTGTATTGATACTGTCTTTAATCATGCGAATGTCACCATATCCGTCACTATTGTGAGTCGAAGTATATAAGGAGAATGACTGTGATGGGTATTCCCTGAAGTAAAGTTCTCTTCCATCAGAATTAATTTGAGATCCTACGTTTACCGGTTCCGACCAGGATGTCCACGTGTCATCCAGTCGATTTGATACGTAAATATCAAAACTTCCCAATCCACCTTTACGTCCGTTAGAGGCAAAGTAAAGTTTGGTGCCATCCTCATTTAGAGAAGGGCTCATCTCCTGGTTAGGTGAATTAATTACCTTACCTAAATTCGTTAACTCAGACCAGTTTCCATTTCGCATAAATGAAACATATAAATCCTCTGCCCCACTTGTTGTATGAGATTCCGCTGAGAAAATAATTACTGATTTCTGTTCATGCCAATACCCATCCAGGGTGGAGGATTTATTTAAAAAATAGGGTATGGTAATATTTTGAGGTACTGACCATCCAATATTGGTTCTTCGTGAAACTGAGATGCCTTGTGTACTTGGAGAACTTCCATTCGCTTTATAATGACTCAATAAATAAAGTTCGCTACCATCTTTACTCATTCCGGCAACGCTATTGTAGGCGCTGTTATTCAGTATGCCTCCTCCATGAACGGGGTCTGACCATCCATCTCCTTCCTTTACTGAAATCCAAATATCTCCAGGATCTCTCTTGCCTCCAATATTTTGCGGATGCATGGCTATGGTTAAATAAAGTGTTTTCCCATCATAGCTAATCACCGGATTTTGTTCGTCATAGGGTGAATTTATTTTTGAAAATGGGTCGACAGGTTGTGCGTAAGAAATGGTAGCGATTAGGATCAGATAAAAAATTAGATATTTCATGATATTGAATTTAAAAATACGTGTTTTATTTATAAAAATCAGTCATTTACTAATCCATTGATTGCCATTGATGGAAAATCGCCACGGTAGCAGTGCATCCTTACCTGCATAATCAATGCCAATACGTACCGATGCAACAATGTGACTTCTTACTACTTGAATCCCGTCTTCAATCCAAAGTTCGTCACTCCTCAGGTATCTTCCATTAAAAGATCTATCGATTCCCAATGCCTTCGTTAGTTTACCGGGTCCGGAAGTTAATCGCTTTGCCGATTGAGTCTTCATGCGTTCTATCATATATGTCTGCCCTTCTGAAGGCTCTAAAGCGCGAATTAATACAGCATCAGCTATGCCATTTTGGTTGGTCACCACATTAAACAAATTATGAATGCCATAACATAAATACACGTATGCTACGCCCCCTGCCTCAAACATTGCTTTATTCCGACTGGTCATCTTGTTATCATAGGCATGACATCCTCGTTCCCGGAATGAATATGCTTCCGTTTCAACAATTATTCCACCAGACCTTCTTCCTAAAATATTGGTAACCAGTTTCTTTCCTAATAATTGCCTGGCAATCAGGGTCACGTCCTTTCGTAGATAGAAAGAATCTGGTAAAACACTCATTAGTAGTCTATTGGCTAAAATGGGTTACAAAAACTCAAAATGTTCTATTTTTACAGCCTAAATTTAAAAAGATAAACAATGAAGAACGCATTTTTGATTGTACTACTGGCTGTTGGACTAATTGCCAATGCCCAAGTGCAAACCCCCCAAGCAAGTCCAGCAGGTTCAGTTTCTACAGTGGTTGGTTTAACCGATGTTAAAATTGACTATTTCCACCCCAGCGCAAAAGGAAGAAAAATTTTCGGAGAAGGAACTGCTCTGATTCCTTATGGATCAATCTGGAGAACCGGTGCCAACTCCGGCACTAAAATCACATTTGGTGACGATGTTAAAGTTGAAGGTATTGATGTACCCAAAGGTGAATACCTGATATATACATGGCCAGGTGCAAGTGAGTGGACGATATCATTATATAAGGATATCTCATTAGGGGGTAATACCGGTGGTTATGACAAATCAAAAGAAGCAGCCAATTTTAAAGTTAAATCAGAGAAATTAACCTCTAAAGTTGAGACACTTACCATTAATATCGGAGACATTTCTGCTGATAGCAAAACAGCTGCAGTTCAAATTGCCTGGGAGAACACTTCGGTGAAATTTACGATTGGTGTTGACTATGATACCAAGGTGATGAAGTCAATTGAAGCCTCTACCAAAGTAAATCCTAATAATTATTTCAGTGCAGCTGTTTACTTTCTTGAAAACGGAAAAGATCCCAAACAAGCTCTTGAGTGGATAAACAAGTCATTGGAAGGAAACGCCAACCCTCCTTATTGGATGCTTTATCAAAAAGCAAGAATCCAAAAGGCCAATGGAGATAAAGCCGGTGCGATGTCTACCTCGAACGCATCACTGGAAGCAGCCAAAAAGGCTGGGAACCGCGACTATGAAAATATGAATATGGATCTTCAGAAGACGTTGAAGTAACATTTCAAAGAGTGTTGTAATTGGAGCATCCCTTTACCGGGATGCTTTTTTTATGATCTTGTTTTCCACAAACTGAATGATGAATCCTAATGCCACCACCACAAGACATCCAATAATATTGTAGAGCAAAAAAGCCACTTTTGTGAAGAAGTAACAATAAACGATGACCGCTTCTGCTACTATGCCGGCTATAAAAATAGCATTTGATTTTATGTACTTGAGGTAGAATGCAGAAAGAAATATCCCAAGGAGCGTTCCATAAAATATAGATCCAATAATATTCACAAACTGAATGAGGTTTTCAGCTTGATTGGCAATCGAGGCAAATAGCATTCCAAACACAGCCCATCCGGCAGTAAACCACTTGGAAGCCTTCACATAATGATATTCGTTCCCATTAGCATTTACAGATCGTTTATAGATATCTACGGTTGTTGTGGACGCCAGCGCATTTAGTTCAGAAGACGTAGATGCCATCGCAGCAGAAAAAACTACCGCTAATAGTAACCCGATAAGTCCGTGCGGAAGATAGGTCATGACAAAGGTGATGAACACATAATCTTTATCGAGAGTATTCGCTCCTGGGATGGCAGCAGAAATCTTTTCCTTCACTTGCGACCGAATTCCCTTTTCCGTGTTTTGAATCGCTTCCATGGATTCTCGGGACTGATCAATTAGGGCCCTGTCATCTTTGCGGATAGCTCCAATCAGGTTTTCTGCTGCTTTCTTTTTTTTAACAAACAGGTTATCATATTCTGTTTCCAACGAAGTTATTGCTGCTGCAAATTCTGTTTGCATCGCTTTGCCCTTGAGCGATTGATTGTGAAATACGGGTGCCTGATAAAATTGATAGAATACAAAAACAAGAATGCCAATGTACAGGATTACAAACTGCATGGGCACCTTGAGCAGACCATTAAATAATAATCCGAGTCTGCTTTCTGAAACAGATTTACCTCCCAGGTATCTGCCTACTTGCGACTGATCCGCTCCGAAGTAAGACAAGAACAAAAACAATCCACCAATCAATCCTGACCAGATGTTGTATCGATCACTTAAATCAAAAGAAAGATTAATCAGATTGAGTTTTCCCATCTCGCCAGCCACCTGAAACGCCTCCGTAAATGTAATGTCGTTAGGAAGTTTGTAAAATGCCGTAAGCCCCGCTATAATCATCCCCATCATGATGATCGTTAGCTGATATTTTTGCGTCATACTCACCGCTTTGGTTCCGCCACTCACCGTATAAATCATCACCAGGGAGCCAATAAAAATAGTGGTCAGGTTAATGTTCCAGTCTAAAATCGCAGATAAAATGAGGGCAGGTGCATAAATGGTAATCCCTACCGATAGGCCTCTAAGCATAAGAAAGAATAATGCCGCCAGCGAACGCGTCTTCAAATCAAACCGAGTCTCCAGGTATTCATAGGCGGTGTAGACTTTTAACCGGTGATAAAGCGGAACCGCTGTTATACTTAAAATAACCATCGCCAATGGCAATCCAAAATAAAACTGCAGAAATCGCATTCCATCTTCATAGGCCTGTCCGGGTGTTGATAAAAACGTGATGGCACTTGCCTGGGTAGCCATGATCGATAAGCAGACATTCCACCAGGGCAAACTTTTATTGCCCAGCAGATACCCATCAATATTTACACTCCCCCTGCTTTTCCAGGTGCCATAGACAACAATCAGTATCAGTGTTGTAAATAAAATAAACCAGTCAATTGAATTCATTGGAACGAATTGGTAATGAATAGATAAATAACGATTTGCACTGCCAATACAATCATAACCAACCAGTACCAGCTGCGCCAACGAGAAAACACGGCTGGCTTATCTACTTCTTCTTCCTCCATTATTTCTGTGATTTAATTTTTTCACTTTGAATACGCTTAGATTTACCCAGCGAAACAATATTGGTGAATAGTTTATACGCTCCCGAAACGCCTTCCGGCAGCTCCCTGAAAAATGAAAGCCCGGTATATACGTAATGACCTTCTCCATAGTTGGCTACCAGCAAGCTACCGTCTTTTGCACTTTCACCTGTATCATTCATCGATAGAATGGCATCGAACTGCTCACCCCATGTTGATGGAAAATATAATCCGCGTTCTTGTACCCAACCATTAAAATCTTTGTCGGTGATTTTGTTAGGGAAATTTAATACCGGATGTGCAGGCTTCAAAATCCTTACTTCGCTGTCTTCCTCCGTAACACGGTCACGGGAT
>JAHEMS010000194.1 GCA_024643595.1 Bacteroidota bacterium | reverse complement strand
GACCTTCCAGAATTTATCATTGGACCGTTCATTGGCCCCAAATACGCGATATGAAATTTTATGACCGACACCGGGAGTATTATCCTGTTCTAATGAGAGTTTAACCGCGCAGGTCTTGCCAATTACTTCCTTGCTGAAAGAATGCTGGTATTCTTCGACATCTTGATTACTGTAAATATTAAGGATTTCTTCGTTTTGACTTGGCCGGATAAAACAATTACCGGTTTTGGCGCTGAGTTTTAATGAAACTTTTTCGCATTTCTTTATCCTTTCTACAGAAAACTGCTTTTTCACTTGTGCATTTAAACTAAATGCAACGGTACAGGATGATAAGGTTAATATGATCGATCTCCACATGTAGTCTTCTTACGTGTTAGTTCAGGTAAAGTTTAAAGATGTAAGAAAGGTTTGTTTTTTGTCAAAAAAATAACCCGTAATAGATCTTATACGGGTTATTTTATAAATGGTTTTATTTTTTTTACCCTAAATACTCCTTCATACGTTCGAAGAAACCTTTTTCACCAGACTCTGGGTGAGGTTGAAAATTGGGCGAGTTTCTTAGGCTTTCAAGTTTCGATTTTTCTTCACTACTCACTTTTTTAGGGGTGTATACATTGATATAAATGAGCTGATCTCCAGCGCCATAACCATTAATATCTTTAAGCCCTTTACCTCGGAGTCTTAGAATTTTACCGCTTTGAGTACCTGGTTCTATTTTGATTCTCACCTTACTACCAATAGAAGGAACTTCAACGGAGGTTCCTAAAACCGCATCAATAAAATTAATATGAAGATCATAAACCAGATTGTTTCCGTCGCGCTTCAGTTCCTTATCCTCCTGCTCTTCAATTAAGATGAGAAGATCTCCGGGTATCCCTCCGCCAGGTGCCTCATTTCCTTTCCCGGACATAGAGAGTTGCATTCCGTCACTAACCCCAGCTGGAATTTTTACAGAAATCATGTCTTCTTTGGAAACAAGACCTGAGTTATCCACTCCTGGCGGTCGCTTATCAATAGTTTGGCCTGCTCCGTTACATGTTGAACAGGTTGTGGTTGAAACCATTTGGCCCAGCATGGTATTAACTACTTTTCTTACCTGTCCTGTTCCCTGGCAGGATGTGCAATTCTTGAAAGTAACTCCTTCAGCACGAATGAGGCGATTGACTTTTATTTTCTTTTCAACACCATTGGCAATTTCTTCCAAATTGAGCTTCAACTTGATTCGAAGATTGGATCCTTTACGTTGCCTTGTTCTGCCACCGCCTCCTCCAAAAAAACTATCAAAAGGACTACCACCGCCTCCACCAAAAATATCTCCAAATTGGCTGAATATGTCCTCCATATTCATGTCGTGACCACTGAATCCACCCGCCCCTTGCCTTGAATGACCAAAGCGATCATACTGCGCACGCTTTTGTGCATCACTCAATACTTCGTAAGCTTCAGCGGCTTCCTTGAATTTTTCTTCAGCCTCTTTATTTCCTGGATTTTTATCCGGGTGAAACTGTATAGCCACCTTACGATAGGCTTTTTTAATTTCCTCTTGAGCAGCGGATTTGCTTACTCCTAAAATTTCGTAAAAATCTCTTTTTGTTGACATGATCTTGTGGCCGGAAGTTAGGTTTTGTATTGATTTTATTAATTAGTTCAACTTCCCACCACCACTTTGGCAAATCGGATTACTTTATCATTGAGTAAATAACCCTTCTCAACAACGTCAATTATTTTTCCTTTCAGTTTCTCTTCCGGAGCGGGCACTTGGGTAATAGCTTCATGGAAGTCTGAATTGAAATCAAGTTCCTTTTTGGCATCCATTTCTTTTATCCCGTATTGTTCTAATGTTTTTTTGAATTTATTCTGGATAAGAAAAAAACCTTCGGCCTCTTTATCATCTCTGTTGCTAAATGATTTTTCGGCACGTTCAAAATCATCGGCAATAGGAAGTAATGATTTTAATAATTGCTCATTGGCGCTTTGAATCATCTCTAGCTTTTCTTTAGATGACCTTCTTCTGAAGTTATCAAACTCGGCATAGAGCCTTACGTATTTATCTTTTGATTCTGCCAATTCGTCCTTTAATTTTTTAACGGGATCGGCAGTGTCTTCTTTTTTCTCCTCGTTTACAGGCTCAGAAGTTTGCATAGGAGGGGTTTCCTCTACTAATTCATCATGTTTTTCCAAGTCATGTTCGGGTTGAACCGTGTTTTCCATAGTTATTCGCTTAATAAAATGCAAAAGTGACAAGAATTTTGCCAATAATCGATACTGTGTCAGAATGGCGCTAACTATTAAGAGTACGCCAAATGAGGTCTTTCAACTCTGTGATACCATGATTGGTAATGGCTGAAATAAATATCGACGGCAATTCCGTCGGTAGTTCTTTTTTCATTTCAATAAGTAGTTCATCGTCAAGCATGTCGCATTTGGAAACAGCAAGAAGTCTTTTCTTATCGAGCAGTTCTGGATTGTATTTGCGAAGTTCATTCAAGAGAATTTCATATTCTGTTTTGATATCCTTTGCATCAACCGGGATCATGAATAATAACAATGAATTTCGCTCTATATGCTTGAGGAAACGTACCCCTAATCCTTTACCTTCTGCTGCTCCTTCAATAATACCGGGGATGTCAGCCATAACAAAGGATCTTGAATCCCGATAGGAAACTACTCCCAGGTTGGGTGTCAAGGTAGTGAAAGCGTAGTCAGCAATCTTAGGCTTTGCCGCGGATACCACTGAAAGCAAGGTTGACTTTCCTGCATTTGGAAAGCCGACCAGGCCAACATCGGCCAGCAATTTTAATTCAAGAATGAGCCACTCATCTTTACCAGGCTCACCCGGCTGAGCGTGGGTAGGTGCTTGATTGGTAGAAGTAGCAAAGAATGAATTGCCTTTCCCGCCTCGACCACCTGGTAATAGAATCACCTCTTTTCCATCTTCGTTGATTTCACTTATGATTTCATCGGAGCCGGCCAGGTGGGCTACGGTGCCCAGTGGTACATCAAGAATAATGTCTTTGCCAAATGCACCTGTGCAGTTTTGTGATTCACCTGGTTTCCCATCTTCTGCAAAAACGTGTTTTCGGAATTTCAAATGAAGCAAGGTCCACATTTGTGAATTCCCCCGCAGAATGATATGCCCGCCCCGTCCACCATCACCTCCATCCGGGCCACCTTTTTCAATAAACTTTTCTCTATGAAAATGAAGGCATCCAGCTCCCCCGTTTCCGGAGCGAGCATTAAGTTTTACATAATCGATGAAGTTGGGAGATGACATTCCATTCAAAATTTAAAGTATAATCTTCAAGCTGGAAACACGTTTAAATTTTGATGGACTATACCTATGTTATTAATTCAATAAGGCACAAATATTATTGAAGATTTCATTGATATCACCAATGCCATGTACGGTATTCAAACGGCCTTGTTCTCTATAGTAGGGTAATACATGAATTGTTTTACTAAAATATTCTGTGATCCGCTTGTTTAATTTTTCTTCCTCATCGTCCACACGATTCTCGATGGATCTCCGTTTGGCAATTCGGTTTCGCACTTCTTCTTCGGTAACATCTAAGGCAACTACAAAATGAATAGCCGTACCATTTTCTTTCATAAAAGAATCCAGGGCTTCGGCCTGTGGTACTGTGCGTGGAAACCCATCAAATAGAAATCCTTTAGCCTCAGGGTTTTTATCCAGTTCTTCTTTCAGCATCGCAATGGTAATTTCATCAGGCACCAAGGCTCCGCTATTCATTATTTGTTTTACCTGCTGACCAAGAGCCGTGTCATTTTTAGTGTGCCACCGAAAAAGATCACCGGTTGAAATATGGACAAATCCATATTTACTAATAAGCTTTTCACTCTGTGTGCCTTTTCCTGCTCCAGGAGGTCCAAAGAGAACAAGATTGATCATGTCGGTTAGTTTAGGTTTAAGGGAGCGCAAGATAATGATCAAATGAACAATAGCCAAAGTGGCATTAGCGGCAATTATCCGAAACAATTAGGATTAAATCCGGTCAGTTTCTATCATTTTATAGATGTCTTTATTATTCCGGCCATAGCCTTCATAATCAAGCCCGTAGCCAACTACAAACTCCGAATCGAGTTCGAATCCTACATATTTAACATCTATATTTTTCACCCTGGCTCCACTTTTTCTTAAAAGGCTAATCGCCTCCACTGATTTAGTACCCAAACTGCGCAATTCTGAAATAATATTTTCAAGGGTAAGTCCGGAATCAACAATATCTTCTACAATGATAATATTTTGATTGAAGAGGCTTTCGTCATGGCCGATCAGTGTTTTCAGTTGACCTGTGCTTGATGTGCCTGAATATGATGATATCTTCACAAACGAAATCTTAGAAGGAATTTTAATCTCTTTCATTAAGTCGGCCGCAAACATAAAAGAGCCATTGAGAATGGGTAGAAAAACCGGAGATTGATTTTTATAATCCAGATTTATCCTTGCCGCCAATTCGGCTACCTTTTCTTCAATTTTAGAAGCGGTAATAAATTTTTTGAATTCAAGATTCTTAATCTTCATAAGGATTATATCAACAACTCGAGCAAAGATACTTTATAATAGTTGGCAAAAATAGTTGCTTTAACGAGCTTTCTCTTTTACACCAATCGTTGGGTTGGTAGATTAGCAGGAATGGATCAGGCGGTAACATTATATCATTTTATCGGTGTTGACATCAAGGTTGATGTTAAAGCGCGGTTTGAAAATAATACCTTGATAATCGATGGATATGATATTGGCAATGCTGTTGAAAAATACTGGGGCGATTCGGATTATGAATATTCCCTTAAAATTTCCCATGAAAGTGTTCATCAACTTTATCGTTTATTCAACATTGAAGAAGGCAACAAACAAAGTCTTTTAAGAGAACTGGCTAAGCGGTTCAACACGAACTCCTGTTTTTCGCAAATAAGAAAACTACTGGATGATCATCATATTGCCTGTGAAGGATTTTCCTGGAGATGAAACCAACGGGCTTACTCTTCTTTATACCTCAGTTTGAAGAATAGTAAGGAAGAAGCTAATACAAGTGTGAGCATATTGGCAACCATCACAGGCACATCATTGATAATAATTCCATAGATCAACCAAAGCAACACACCAAAACAGAAAAAGGAAAACATACCCAATGAAAGGTCTTTTGCAGAACCACTTTTCCAGGTTTTAATGACCTGCGGTAAAAATGCAATGGTAGTGCACGAGCCAGCCGCCAGACCAAGAATTTGAATTTCGTTCATAATAAATTTTGTTGTCACAAAGATAAGGCAGTGTGTTAATGAAAGTTTTTGGCGTGTAAGGTTATCTTAGTTCATGATGGGTTAAATCGATTGCGTAAATAATTTCAATAAAAATGTGGGTATAAATCGACCAGTAACAAGACACGAATTCTTGAAAATTCTTACATCATTAAAAGTTGTTGAGACAGGATTACTTTAATTATCGTCGCCTAGCGCAAATTCATTTTTTCTATGCATCCATTTTCCTTGAGTGAAGTCCGGGAACTCCACACTTTCGCCACCTAGTTGAATAGAACTTTCTGATAAAGGAGTAATCGCGCTCCAGGTAACCGCATCATACACATCTTGGGGTGTATTTATTTTACGTTTCACGGATTCCAGGAAGGCGTTAAGTACAAACCAATCCATGCCACCATGGCCGGCGCCGCTGGCATCATTTCCATATTTCTTCCAGAGTGGGTGATCATACTTATCAAGCCACTCTTTGGCATCTTCCCATTGATGAGGTTTTTTGCTTTGCCCTTCAATGTAAATAGAATGGTTTAAGTCCATCCAGATGCCTTTGGTGCCTTGAACCCGGAATCCTAACGAATACGGCCTTGGTAAATCGGTGTCATGTTGTAGAAGGATCGTTTCATTGTTATTGGTGCTGATCATCGTGGTAACCACATCACCAAGTTTAAAATTAATTTTTGCGTTGGGGTGATCCGGTCCTCCCACGTTCACAATATGCTCATGTAAACCACGCGCTTTGGAGGAATACGATACCAGTTGGGTGAAACGATTGCCTCGATTGATATCAAGCATCATCGCAATGGGTCCGATACCATGTGTGGGATATAGATCACCGTTGCGATATACGGCATGATTGGTGCGCCATTGTGCTTCCGAGAATCCTTTTTCACCAAACTCAGCGCCTTGACCGGATGCGTCTTTGCCGTTATTGAATTTTATTTCACGCAAGTCATGCTGGTAGCCACCCTGCAAGTGAATCATTTCACCAAATACATTTTGACGAACCATATTCAGTACGGCCATTACATCGCGCCTGTAGCAAACATTTTCAAGCATCATCATCGGCATTCCGGTTCGCTCGGAAGTATGAACGAGTTCCCAGCATTCTTCTACGGTCATTCCTGTGATCACTTCACAGCCCACATATTTTTTAGCATTCATCGAATCGATGCACATCACGGTATGCCACTCCCAGGGAGTCGCGATGATGACCGCATCGATGTCTTTATTTTCCAATAATTTTTTGTACCCATAAGGGCCTTCCATAATTACCTGAGGTTTCGGCTTTCCTGCATCGGCAATTAATTTCAAACTCATGTCGATCATCGATTGCTGCACATCGCAGAGGGCGACCACGTCGGTATCTGATCTTTTGAGGGTCAGCTCAAGGTGATTTTGTCCTCTTAACCCTACACCAATAAAGCCCAGCCGGATTTTGGGATCCTTGTCTTTTGAAAAAATAATTCCGGAAGGAAGTATGGTGAATCCAAGGCCTGCTGCTGCTGAGGTCTTAATGAAGGTTCTGCGATTTGTG
>JAHEMS010000193.1 GCA_024643595.1 Bacteroidota bacterium | reverse complement strand
TGACAGATGTAGCTGGTGAAAATATCACCGTTGGTTCTCACGTATTCAACGGTTTTGTTCAGCAAATTGTAGGCGAAGAAATGGGACAGATTGTAGGGTATGGTTATAGAAGAGATGATGGCTCCATCAACCCTGCTAATAAAGGACAGATTGTATTCGGTGCTAATGGACTTCCACTTCGTACTTCAACCCTAATTCCTTTTGGAAGTGCATTGCCCAAGTGGGTAGGTGGTTTCAATAACGCATTCAACTATAAAGGCGTCGTTGCTTCATTCCTTATTGACTTTAAGTTAGGCGGCAAGGTATTGTCTGGAACAAACTTCAATGCCTATCGTCATGGACTTCTCAAAGAGACATTGCCTGGCAGAGAAGGCGGGGTGCTTGATGCGAATGGAAATGATCCGGGAGCAGTAATTGGCGAAGGTGTAAATGCAGCCAGCGAAAAAAATACCGCAGTTGCTAAAGCTGAAGACTATTATTCTGTGGTGAGAGGTGCACAAATCGTTGAGCCTGTCATATATAATGCGGGTTATTGGAAATTACGCCAGATCACAATCGGATATGACTTTTCTAAATTCTTAGGTGCTTCTTCACCTGTTAAAGGAGTTAGATTAAGTTTTGTAGCAAACAATGTTTTGATGTTGAAGAAATGGGTACCTAATATAGACCCTGAAAGTTTTGGATATACATCGGACAACGTAGTTGGACTGGAATCGCCAAGTGTACCTACTACCAGGAGCCTTGGTTTCAACTTAAATGTTAAATTTTAATACGACTGAATCATGAAAAAAATATATAACATTTGTCTGATAGCTCTGTCGTTAGTTATCATTTCTTCGTGCGACAATGGATTCGATGAACTCAACACGAGTAAAACTGGTGCTACCTCACTGGATCCCATATTGGTGCTTAACAACGCCATAGTCAGTTCTTCAATTTCTGGGGGAACGCTAACCTATGAACTGGGAATTGTTCAACAGGTAATTTCCTCCAATACCGGAGTACTGGAAGGTGCCAATTTCAATAAGGATAATAGTAATAACACCGTTTCAAACTGGCAAAACTATTACCGGAACGTCATTAAGTACACAACCGATGTAATCGATCGTACATCAGATGATGCGGCGAGAACTAACCTTTATAATATGGCGCGGATTTTACAAGCCAATGCCTATATTGTTCTTACTGATACCTATGGTAACGTGCCGTATGAAGAAGGTGGCAAAGGATATACTGAGCAGAATTTTTTCCCTGCCTACCAGAATCAGCAGGCTATTTATTCGAGTGTGATCACTGAATTGAAGGAAGCAACTGCTGCGCTTGATGCTGCTAAAAAGGTTGAAACCGGAGATGTTTTATACAGTGGAAGTATTGACAAATGGAAAAAATTCGGATACTCTTTACTGCTAAGAGCAGGCATGCGATTAAGCCAGGTTGATGCAGCCACATCAAAATCTACGGTAGAGGCAGCTTTTGCTGGTGGGGTAATTCTTTCCAATGCTGATAATGCTTACATTAGACACGATGCCAATTATGTTAACGGAATAGGCAATACATTAAATGGAACTGAAGCTGCCAACTTTTATCTGGCAGAACCTTTTGTAACTGCACTCAAGACCAATAATGATCCTAGACTAACGGCAATTGCTATTCGATTTGTGGGAGCTACTTCTGGCCCTGCACAGGTGGCTGGTGTTGCTACAAAAGATCCGGCCAATCAATTCGGTATGCCAATGGGAAGCACTGATGGTGCTGCCGATATTTCAGGAGCAGCATTACCGGGTGGAGGAAGCCGATACGCATATAGTCAGGTAGACCGTACCCGTTTGGTGAAAAGAACATCTCCATTGTTCCTTGTCACCGCTGCTCAAAACAATCTTTTACTTGCAGAAGCTAAGTTTAAGGGTATGAGTGTCGGCGCTGCAACCACTGCCGAGTATTTCAGCGCTGGAATCAAGGCGCACATGGATCAGATGGCTACGTTTGATGCAGGATCTACTGTTCCAGCTGCAGATCGTGACACTTATGCAGCAGCAATGACCGCCACCCTGGCTGGAAATGAATTAGCTCAAATCAATTACGAATATTGGGTTGCTTCCTTCCTGAATGGACCAGAAGCTTGGTCCAATTGGAGAAGAACCGGATTCCCAGCACTAGCAGTTAATCCTTTCCCAGGAAGAGTGGTTGATTTTATCACACGGCTTACCTACCCTCCTTCTGAAATTCTGGTTAATAAAGAGAACGTTGACGCAGCTATTGCCGCGCAGGGTGCTGATAAACTGGATACCAAACTTTGGTGGGATAAATAATTTTTTAAATTGAAGGGGCAACATTGGGTTGCCTCTTCAATTTTATTCTAAACATTTTTAGGCAACTGGAATATTTCAGTTGAAATAAATGTCAATAATCCTCATTTCTTAAAAGCTGAAATTTTTCTCAAGTCCAAAAAGCTAAACCAATGAATAACAAAAGTTACCTGATGTTCGTATCTCTTGTTTTGCTAATGGCCTTGCAAAGCCATGCACAACAGATTTCAAAAGAAGAACTTCTCTTTTTGACACCTGAGTGGAAAGGTGAACGATTTCCTGACGGACGACCCAAGGTTCCAGATGCTATATTGAATAGGATGAAACTGGTAACGCTGGAAGAAGCTTGGGCGGTACTTAAAGGAGATAACTACAAGCATCAATATGAAGAAGGTTGGGAATCCATCAATCCCGACAGTGTATTAGTGGGCCGCGCAGTCACCGCCACTTTTATGCCTGGTCGTCCTGATATTCATCGGGCTATTGACAATAGAGGTCATAACAGAGACGGAAGGATAAAATCTCAAAATGCGTGGACGGTGGCATTGTTAGTCAAGGGGGATGTCTATGTAGTTGATCAGTTTGGGGCACATGAAGATGGGCCCACCATTGGTGACAATGTAGGTACGGCCATACTGACTAATTCCGGAAATGGAATTATCTATGACGGCGCAATTCGTGATATCAACGGATTAAAAGAATTAAAATCATTCACGTCACTTTTCAGATCTTATCATCCCTCCCATCATTTGAACAACCCTGATGGTGAGTTAAATACTACCCTGGTAGGTATCAACCAACCCACTCGCATAGGCCATGCCACAGTGATGCCAGGTGATGTGGTATTAGCGAGAGATGGAGCTGTCATTTTCATACCACCCCATCTGGCCGAAAAAGTCGTGAAAACATCTGAGATCGTACGACTACGTGATATGTTTGGGCATCTCAGAATTCGTGAGAAGAAATACACGGCTGCTCAAATTGACAACCGGTGGTCGGATGATATTGAAAAGGATTTTTCGAAGTGGCTCAATGATCATATTAATGAGCTTCCGGTTCCCAAAGATCAAATTCAAGAATTATTGAAAAACAGAACTTGGTAATAATTATTTAGAAATCATGACACATAAAACTTCAAGACGTTCATTTTTAACTAAGAGTGCATTGGCCGGAGCTATGAGCTTTGCCGGACTTTCTGAGACTTTTGGGAAAGGTTATACAAACGCAATAGACAAAAACGAAAAACTCTCTGCACCTTCCGATTTGAAAATTACCGATATAAAATGTGGTTATATAAGAGGTGGTAATGGTTTGTTTGTAAAAATTTTTACAAACCAGGATATCTATGGATGTGGTGAGGGTGTTGATGCTGTAGGAGGAACGTATCACCTGGTGCAGAAGTTAGGAAGAATGCTAAAGGGTCAAAGCCCGCTAAATATGCATGTGCTTTTTGAACAAATGAGAAAAGCCGCAGTGTTTGGGGGTGGCCAGGCAGGTATGTATGTAGCGGTTATGACTGCCGTTGAAACAGCGCTTTGGGATTTGGCAGGAAAAGCATTGAATTTGCCGGTGTATCAATTGCTTGGAGGAAAATTTAGAGATCGTGTTCGCTTGTATATGGACACCGCATTATATCAAAACCAATTACCAAAGCCGGAAGATTTCGCAAAGGCTGCAAAGGAGGCAGTCAGCATGGGCTTTACAGCGGTAAAATTTGATCTTGATCAAGCTAATGATCCAAACAAGTATGATCGATACAATTGGACCGCAAGTCCGGCTGAGATTCAGCGCATGTATGATCAAATGGCAGCAGCAAGGGAAGCTGTTGGGCCTAAGATAGATATCTGCGCGGATATGCATGGAAGATATGATTTACCCACGGGTCAACGAGCCGCCAAAGTTTTAGAACCATTAAATCTTATGTGGTTAGAGGAGCCAATCCCTGCCGAAAATGTAGATGCCTATGCTGAGATTACTAAATCAACCAGCACCCCAATTTGTGCTGGCGAAAATCATTACCTCGCGCTCGGCTTCAGGCCTTTGTTAGAAAAAGCAGCGGTAGACATTATTATGCCCGATTTGCAAAAAGCTGGCGGGCTGGGTGAAGCTCAACGGATTGCCAACCTCGCAAATCTTTACTATGTACCTTTTGCTCCGCACATGGTTGCTTCTTTTTTAGGTGCGATGGCTTCCGCTCATGTTTGTGCTTCGGTCCCTAACTTCATGATCCTGGAGTGGCAAATCTATTTTCATACGGATAAGATGTTCAAAGAGATTGTAATATTTGACGGCCCCGAATTCACCAAAGATGGATTTATTACTGTTTCCAATAAACCAGGCATTGGAGTAGATATCAATGTAGAAGGCATGAGGAAGTACGCAACGCCAGGAGTTCCTTTCTTTGAATGATAATCTTAAATAGATTTTATAATTCGTACGATATATGAATTCAGAAAAGAAACACACCAACAGCCGTAGAGACTTCATAGCAAAATCTTCATTAGCAGGTTTGGGAATTGGACTTATCAGTGACAGCGTATTTGGTCAATCAAATTCTAAAGAAAGAACAAATCAAAATAAGACCACTCCTAAGTCAGCCATAAAAATCACCGATCTGCGATGCGCCATTATGGGTGGAAGTCCTGTAGTAAGAATAACCACCAGTGAAGGGATCAGTGGTTATGGTCAAGCAGAAACATCAAAGTCATACCTGAAGCCCTTTGTTCTTTTCTATAAGAATTATTTGATGGGCGAAGATCCGACCAACGTAGAGCGGTGTATGATGAAAATCAGGCGAATGGGAAGTTTCAAACCTTGGGGAAGTGCTGTAAGCGCAATCGAAATGGCATTGTGGGACATTGCTGGAAAAGCTGCAGGATTACCCGTTTACAAACTCTTGGGTGGCAAGGTGCGAGATCGTGTCAGGATTTATAATGGCGGTGTTGAAAGAAGGAATCCATCGCGAGCCTCAACTACCGGAATTGAACCTGAGGATTATGCCGAAACGGTTTCCCGTATGAAGGCCGCCAAGGAAAAGTTTACAATCATTAAAATGGCGGTTGGATTTCATAGTTCAATGGGAGCCAATGCACCCAATTTTTTTTACGGTGACCCCTCCGGCCCCAATAATCCACCACACTCCAATCGTGGTCCTCTTACCGAACAAGGATTAAAGCGTATAGTGGCCTGCGTAGAAGCCATGAAGAAAGTATTGGGGGATGAAATAGGACTGGCATTGGATTGCGGGCCTGGCATGATGTTGTCGGATGCGATCCGGCTTGCCAAAACTTTAGAACCCTACAACTTGATGTGGATGGAAGATATGCTTACGGGTGATTATAGACCATACGTAATGGCAGATGACTATCTGGAATTGACCCGTAGTACAACGGTGCCTATTCATACAGGCGAACAAATATACTTACGCCAAAATTTTCGTGAGCTAATTGAAAAAAATGCGGTACGTGTCATCGGGCCAGATGTAGCCGATGTAGGTGGCTTAGCCGAATTAAAATGGATTGCCGAGTTTGCTGATCTTCATGGAATTCAAATGGCACCACATGGCATTTTTGATGGACTCATTGGGAATGCGGCACAAGTACAAGTGGCCGCCACTATGCCTCAGAATTTTATTGCCTTTGAATATTCCATTGGTAACCCCTCCTGGTGGTATGATATCATTGATGGGCTGCCCGACCCTATTGTTAAAGACGGGCATATTGAAGTTTGGGACAGACCCGGGCTTGGTGTAGAGTTTAATGTTAAGGCTGCAAAACAATATTTGTTGGAAGAAGATAAAAACTTTTTTGATTAGGGAATTTCATGAACAAAATTCCAAATACCCTTCTTTGAATAATAAGACCGACAATCAAGAATAATTATTTGTGAGCATCCTTTCGATATAAATTAACTGCATTATTTACTTAAACTTTTGAAGAATGATTAAGCGTGGAATTTTCGTAGTAGCATTGGTCCTTAGTTGCATTTATACCAAAGCACAACGGGTTGGCTCATCCCCTGAATATATTAAAGCGCTAACCTCGGAATGGAAGGGTGAACGTTTTCCAGATGGACGCCCTAAAGTCTCAGATGCCATTCTTGCACGATTAAAGAATATTTCCATTGAAGAAGCATGGGGTGTACTTCGTAATAAGGGTTATCATAATCAGTATGAAGGTGATTGGAAAGTTATCTTTCCCGACAGCGCCATGACTGGCAGAGTGGTTACCGCACAATACATACCCCTTAGACCGGACTTACAAAATCAAGTGAAAGAGCAGGGGAAAAGTGAAAACCGTGCACAAAAGGGTGGCACTAATTCATGGCCAATTGATATCCTGGTCAGTGGTGATGTATATGTCGCTGATGGTTACGGAAAAATTGCTGACGGAACATTAATTGGCGACAATCTTGGAAATTCCATCTATGCCAAATCGCAGCGTGGCGTAATTTTTTATGGTTCCGTACGAGATCAGGAAGGGCTTGAAGAAATCAATGGGTTCAA
>JAHEMS010000192.1 GCA_024643595.1 Bacteroidota bacterium | reverse complement strand
ACAAATGCTTCGGCAGCATGCACACCTGCTTCCACGCCACGAAATTTTTCCATAATCTCATGCCCGCAGGCATAGATGCCTGGCGGATCCTGACTTACATGACAATACAATGCATTACGTTTCGTTGCCTGCGTTTCCGTGATGTCCACATAATCGGTTGGATGAAAAGTCATAGTTTGCTCACCGGCACATACCTCATAAAAAAAGAGTTGAAATTTTTTTTCTACTCGCAGCCTAGCCTGAATGGTAAGCAAACTTGCTACCTGGTGATCCTGATGTGAATCAATCGGCCATTGAGTAAACACGATATCTGGTTGTTCCTTTTTCAAAAAATCTGTCATCTTCTTAATCCATTCAGCATTGAAAACAGTATCGCCATCAATCTGACCGAGGAAGTAGGGCGTTACCTTTAATTGCTTGCATGCTGCTTCCGCTTCTTTGGTTCGTATGGTTGCTGACTCACCATACGATTTACCTTCAATGCCTGCCTCGCCTCGGGTGAGGTAAAGAATTTTTACATTATGCCCAGCAGCACTGAATTTAGCGAGCGTGCCGCCACAGCCACTTTCCGGATCGTCTGGATGACCACCGGTGCAAATCACTTTCAGTTTAGTGTCTTGCCCAATTGATTTTGTCTCTGCTATAGCCGACAACGGCAAGGTTGCCAGGCTAATTAACGAAGCTTGCTTAAAAAATTTTCTACGTGATCTTCTATTGTTCATCGCTTTCAATCTTGGGCCAGACAGTGTCACAGTATTATTATTTTGTTAATATTCCTCCATCAATTGTAAATGCTGAACCCGTAATCCATGAAGCTTCATCCGAAACAAGAAATAGGGCTAATGAAGCAATGTCTTCGGGTTTTCCCAGGCGTTTCATCAGCGTATTATTAGCCGTTTGCTGAACGATAGTTTCAGGATTTTCGAAAGCTTTCGCTGAATCCCAGATCAAAGGTGTATCTACCGGGCCAGGACACATAGCATTGACGCGAATAGTTGGTCCATAGTCCAACGCCATCTCCTTAACAAGAGCAATTAATGCGGCTTTGCTTGCGCAATAGGCGGCATGATTGGGGAAACTTTTAAAGGCGGCAATTGAACTGTTTATCAGGACCATCCCTTTTCCACACTTTTGCATTTCAGGAATTGCATATCGGCACAGGTAGAAAACAGCATTCAGATTGGTTCCGATTGTTTCATTCCAGTCATCCACGGAGATTTCAGTAACAGACCCTAATCCTAACTTTCCAGCATTCGTAGAAACTATATCCAGCCTCCCAAAATGATGAATGGCTTCCTCAACCAGCTTTTGATTTACAGCCATTTCGCTGACATCCCCGGGCACAAATACAGCACGGCCATCATTTTGCTTCAATTGCTTTTCGAGTTCTTGGCCGCGCGGCACGTCTCGGCCACTTAAAATTAGTGATGCACCCTCTTTCGCAAATCGTTCTGCTATGCCTTTACCCATGCCACTGGTTGCCCCGGTGACAATGGCAGTTTTTCCCTTTAGTCTCATGTCATTAATATTTAGCATCCGACCGTTCCATGCCGTCGGATTCCGCTTTTTCTCTTTGCGATTTTACCTTAATATTACTGTATGACAAGAATTCTATCACTATTATTTTTTACAGTTTGCATAAACGTTGCTGCTCAGCAAAATTCACTGCCACAATGGTCTGATCAATTAAATGAATATACCAACAACGACTGGCTTGTAAAGCCTCTTACCATAAAAGCAGATGTCTATCAATCTACCGATAAAAAAGATCTTGTGTTATACAATGGGCTGGTAAAACGTGTATTTAGAATCTCGCCAAACATTGCCTGTATTGATTATACCAATATGACCAATGGCCAGCAACTACTGAGGGCCATAAATCCTGAAGCTCAAATTACCATCGATAATAAACGTTATGATGTTGGTGGAGTAAAGGGGCAAGAGGAAAAAGCGTATTTACTTCCCCAATGGGTAACTAATTATGAAACAGGTAAAAATGATTTTGTATTTACCGATTATTCCATCTCTGCTATTATCCCATTCGTCAACTGGAAAGCGAAGACGTGGTACCCGAATACAAAAAATCCAACTGGAAAAGTGCTCACCTTTCATTTCAAGTCTCCCCTTTCTGAATTGCAAGATCTCCTGATTAATGTGCATTACGAATTATATGATGGCATACCTCTTATTGTAAAATGGGTATCGATAGAAAATAAATCCAATCAAGTGTTTATCCTTAACCGCGTAGTCAATGAACTTCTCGGACTGGTAGAAGAAGAAAGCGCCGTGGTAGGCTCTCCTGAGCAAATGAAAAAACAGCACGGTATTTATGTAGAAACGAATTACGCCTTTAATAACGCCATGCGTTACGATATCAGCGATCAGACTACCCATTGGAATATTGATTCAACCTACACTTCACAAGTCAATTACAACTATCAAACGCCCTGCGTCCTCGCCGTGTATCCTGAAAAAGCGAAAGCGCTGGAGTTAAAACCAGGAGAAATATTTAAATCGGTGCGCACACATGAACTATTGATGGACAGTTATGACCGTGAGCGCAGAGGTCTTGCCATCCGCAAAATGTATCGCACCGTTGCCCCATGGACAACACAGAATCCAATCTTCATGCACCTGGTAAGTAAGAATGACGAAGAAGTAAAAACCGCCATTGATCAATGTGCTGCCACCGGATACGAAGCCATGATCCTTAGCTTTGGTAGTCACCTTAATATGGAAGATAACACTCCTGAAAATATCAAGCGCTGGACCAGCTTAGCAAAATACGCGCACGATAAAGGAATACTCATTGGCGGATATTCTCTCTTCAGTAGTAGAAGAATTAGTGATGAAGATGATGTGATCGATGCCAGGACAGGGAAACCGGGAGGTGCCTTCTTTGGTAATGCGCCTTGCTTTGGCAGTAAGTGGGGACTCGCCTATCGCGATAAGATTAAATCATTCTATAAGCAAACTGGTTTCGACATCTGGGAGAATGATGGTCCCTACCCCGGTGATGTGTGTGCTTCTACCAAACACCCCGGCCACGCCGGATTGGATGATAGCCAATGGAGGCAAATGGAAATACAAAAAGAATTGTATCGTTGGCTGAATGAATATGGGGTATATATCAATGCTCCCGACTGGTACTTTCTGGATGGCACGCATAAAATTGCCATCGGTTATCGCGAAGTGAATTTTTCGCTCTCTCGTGAGCAGCAGAAAATCTTAAATCGGCAAAATATCTACGATGGCACGTTTGAAAAAACACCTTCCATGGGTTGGGGCTTTGTGCCGTTGACGAAATATCAAGGGGGGGGACCTGAAGCAGTGCTTGAGCCGTTGAAAGAACACCTCACCGATTATGAACAACTGATGGTCCAATATTATGGAGCGGGAGTACAGGCCTGCTATCGGGGTCCACGATTATATGACACCGACGCGACGAAGCAAATAGTTATCAATACCATTTCCTGGTATAAGCAATACAGAGAAATATTGAACTCTGATATTATTCATTTGCGGAGAGCTGATGGCCGTGATTGGGACGGCATCATGCACGTAAATCCTATGTTAAAACAAAAAGGATTTGCATTATTCTATAATCCTACGAATGAAAATATTACACGTAAAATTAAACTACCCTTATATTATACGGGATTGACAAATAAGGTAAGTATTGCTGAGAAAGATGGAACCGCCAAAGAGTATAGCCTGAATCGTAATTATGAAGCCGAGGTTACTATAAACATTGATGCAAACAGTTACAATTGGGTATTGATCGCGAACGATTAAATCACATAATCCAAATAACATCTTAGAACAACAAGCCACTTACTACTATTATCCTTTTTACATGAATGACAACGGGTTTTTAGCGGGCACATGGGTTACGTTAACCCCTTTCACATTTTCTTTGAGCCACTGTGCCATATACTCAGATCCTGGTTCTTCACTGTCAGCATGGCCCATGATTACCATGGAAATCGGATGACCGCTTAGCTGTAAATCACGGACATATTCAGGTGTTTCCCATTCATGAAATTCACCACCCAGTACCACGTCAGGTTTCTCGCGCTCTATCACCGGGATAACAATACTACCGGTGTTAAAGCCCGGGTTAAATAAAATTTTACGGCATGGCTGAGCCAGGTCACCCATGTAGCGAAGCATAGTTATCCCTAATTTTTGTTTGATGTGCTCAATCAACTTTTCAAGTGGGATCTCTGGAATGACAACAACCTGGTTATTCTTTGGGTCAAAGTATTTATCCCAACCTAACTTAGAAATTACTCCTGACCTCACGCCATCCGGAAAATGACGGTGAATATGATCATGATTTCGCCAGATAGCGATATTGTGTTTTTTTAATAATTCCGACTTAAACTTATAAATATCAAGGCCCTCTACCCAATCCGCTTTACCGGCGTGATTATAATATGTTGGTTCATGCGGGATAATGAAGTTGGCATTCAGGTCAATGGCTTTTCGAATTACTTCAACGGTGGCAAACATAGTGGTAATAATTCCTGTTACCTGCATGTCCCGATCACCCGCATGCAAGACGTCTACCGTATTGGGGATTAGTCCGCCTGGAACATCGTTAATGAACAAATCCATGATTTGCCCCACCGTCCAGGTATCTGTAGGTTGAATCGCTGCAAGATTGCTAATTGGTGAGGCCAAGATTACGGCAGAGCCTGCCGCCTTAGTTGCATCAATTAAGAATTTCCTTCTTCCTGTATATTCCATCTCAATGATTTTGTATGAATAGATATCTACAAATTCGCCATTTGCCTTAACTATTTCAAGCGATATAGAAAGAACGCATGATATTTAATCTTCCATTTGAAATAATCATACAAGTAGGTTACTTTATACAGAAATTAATTGTCATATACGATTATGTTAAAGAACCATTTTTCATTTTTCTTTATCATATGCATCTGTTCAGGTTGTTATGTACCACGCACGCTTACCAATAGCATAGTAACCTTGCCTACAAGGGAATTCAAGACCCCACCTCAAAAAATTGTTGTAGCTAATGGCTATGACCTTAACGAGGTTTCCACAAGAGACAATAAAGAAAAACTGTTTAATGAATTAGCTAATCTTACCGTAAGGCATACGTCCGACGAAATCAGCCGCAGAAGTGAAATTGCTTCCACCTTCGTGGAAGGTTTCACCGTTCCGATCTTGCAACGCGACAGCATTATAAAAGCGTTAATGACAGAACATCTCGCCTCTCATGCGATTATTGTAGAATTCTTCAAGGCCTACTTTGAACAGACAGATGTAGTGGTAACGGAAACTGATGGAGGAAAAAATCGGGAAGCTTTTTATGACATCCTGGTAGATGTCAGATACTCATTTCACAATTGGTCAGGGCAACAGTTTGATACCTTAATCTCCGTTCGTAAATTTCATAGCTCACGAAATGTATTAAGTGGATTGTTGGCGGCCGGTCCTAATGTGGTCAAAAATAGTGAAGATGCTGCCGATGGAATTTATGCCAATGTAGACATGTATCTTAAAAGTTTTTTCAGCAATACTGAACAGCGACAACGCAATCTTTACATTTCCAAGGAATTTAAAGAAGTCAATGACGACATAGATGCATACAACTTTGAAAGCGCATTTGAGCAATCCGAGAAACTTATGACCTCCGCAAAAAAAACGGTGGCAGCGATGGCTGCTTATAATTGTGCCGTTTTACTGGAGCATTTAGGACAGTATAACAGAGTGAAATATTACATCGAAGAATCCCTGGCCAAACAAAGAATGCCAGAAGCTGAAGAAATGCTGTTGGATTACCGAATATTTAAGGTCATTCATTGAAACATTACAGACTTCATATAATCCTGATTCTACTGATAAGAATCTCTTTTTCTTTTGGTCAAAGTACCGACCTGAAATGGCTTGATAAAATTAATTCACCCGTCAATCCAAGGGCTGACGAAGCATGGCAATTTATTTCAAACACGGTTACACCCATTAGTCTCGCAACCCCTATAACCATGTTTGCCGTTGGTCTGGCCACACATGACCAGGAGGTAAAAGTTAAGTCATATAAAACAGGAATTACACTTCTGGTGGCGGGTGCCGTTTCAAGCACGTTGAAACTGACTGTTCAGCGGGCAAGACCTTTTACCACCTACCCGGAAATCATTTATCAAAAAACAGAAACGGGCAGTTATTCCTTTCCTTCCGGACATACCAATTTTGCTTTCGCTACCGCCACTTCGTTAACACTGGCATTTCCAAAATGGTACGTGATCATTCCCTCCTATTCGTATGCGGTTGCTGTGGGTTATTCAAGAATGTACCTGGGAGTTCATTATCCTAGCGATGTACTGGCAGGCGCACTTATCGGAACAGGATCTGCCCTGTTGACATGGCAAGCTCAAAAATGGCTTACTAAAAAAAATAAGAAATAATATTTACTCTTTCATCCTATATATTGAATTACCGAATTCACATTTTCATTTTGATCCTGATCGTGCCGTTGTTTACCATGGCTCAAAAACAATCAGGCAGTCCTTTTCCTTCAGCTGTTAAACGTATTCTATTCATCGGAAATAGTATTACTTACGCTGGAGAATACATAACGAATGTGGAGGCCTATCTCGTTGCGCACTATCCTGCGTTGCAGGTGGAATTTATCAATATCGGCCTGCCGAGCGAAACCGTTTCAGGCTTGTCGGAACCTAATCATGCAGATGGAAAATTTCCGCGACCCGACTTGCACGAACGTCTCGCCCGTGTCCTCAAGCAAAGCAAACCCGACTGGGTATTTGCCTGCTATGGTATGAACGATGGAATTTACATGCCGCTAGAT
>JAHEMS010000191.1 GCA_024643595.1 Bacteroidota bacterium | reverse complement strand
AAGCGGCAACACCTGCAATACAGGAAAAATAACAATAGGGGAAACGAACTGACCGAAAAACCAAAAGGTGGTAAGCTTTCCAATTTCCTTACCTCTGATTTCTGGGGGCGCGATTTTCATCACCCACATATTTGTATTCGGTATCATCATTCCAATACCCATTCCTACCAACATCATCGCCGCCAGGGTCATCCCATAACTGTTGGTCATGGAAATCGTAACAAAACCTGCCGCCATGAACAAATAGCCAATTGAAAAAATAGTTAGAAAATTAAAACGGTCTTTCAGTTTGGAATATGAAATGGAAGTAATAGCAGAAAATAGTGTGCTGGTGGCAATGGCGGCACCAATCAACGCGTTCTTTTCCACACCAATGGATTTTAAATAAAATGGTATTTGAACAGGTATTAAAAAGAAAATAATCCACATCGTCATGGTATTGAAAAACAACATCCAAATAATACCAGGTGACTTTACATGGGTTGTCTTGTCTATTTCTTTCTTCACGATTACCGGTTCTTTCAAAAACATGATTGACAGCGGAAGTACGATGAGTGCAAATAAATAGATCAGAAAAGGAACCCGCCAGTTGATATCAGCCAGAACACCACCTAACCCAATAAATAATATGCCGCCCAATGACATGAAAGCAACTTGAATCCCCACAAATTTTTGTCGCTCCTGCCCTTCAAAATAATCGGCTATCAAGGTAATCACTATTGTCATTGACATACCCACCGCTATTCCCAAAGCAATTCTTGATACAATGATGTGGTAGATGTTTTGAAGATAATAACCTCCTGATCCCGCCATGGCATACAATAAAAGCGAAAACCAAAGTATGCGAAGGCGACCATGTTTGTCAATCAACCGACCCGTGATGGGAGAAAATATGGCGATAAATAACGCGGGTATGGTTAATACAAGCTTAACCAGGAATTCTGAATTTTCTACATCAACAAATGCTTTTGCCATTTGAGGCAATGCCGGAGAGATGGTAATTATTGACATGATCGTCAAACTACTTACTAGAAGCAGGGTGAGTTTCATTTTACCGTTTGTGGCCATCTGGTTTGGGATTAAGATTGCGCTAAATATACTTTTATTTTGTTTCTACTTTCATACCGCTTAATGTGAGTATCTTTAAAAATGATTATGCGGCATATTCTACGTGATGGAAATCATTACCTACGTTGCTTACTGAAATACCAAAGGCTTATGTTTGTTTTCCTCTCTGTGCTAATTTATGGCTGTGGAAATAAATCATCTTCTCTACCCCCTTCTCAATCCGTTATTCTGGCCCCTAAAACTCCTAACATCGTTTTGATCGTGGCGGATGATCTTGGCTATTCTGATATTGGATGTTATGGAAGTGAGATCGCAACACCTAACATTGACGCGCTGGCCAGTCAGGGGCAACTGTTTAAAAGTTTTTATACCGCAGCAACGTGTTCTCCAACCAGGGCGATGTTACTTTCCGGAACGGACAACCATATTGCCGGGCTTGGTGATATGGCTGAACGCTCCATCAGCATTGATAAAGAAAGAGGAATGCCTGGCTATGAAGGTTATTTGAACAACCGTGTTGTATCGGTAGCACAGTTATTAAAAGATGGAGGCTATCACACTTACATCGCTGGAAAATGGCATCTGGGTTTAACCCCTGATCAAAGTCCTGAAGCAAAAGGTTTTGAAAGATCGTTTACCTTAATGGACGCAGCCGCCAATCACTATTTTCCTAATACACAAAATTCCTTTTGGGAAGATGATCATTTTTCGAACTATCCAGACGGACAATATTCTACTGATCTCTATACCGATAAATTAATCAGTTTCGTCCGCAAGGATCATAACGACAAAAAACCTTTCTTCCTTTATGCCGCTTATACCTCACCACACTGGCCATTACAGGCCCCCGGTGAATACATAGAAAAATATCATGGTGTCTATGATATTGGTTATGATAGTTTGCGATCATTACGATTTGAAGGACTTAAGAAAAAAGGAATCGTTGATGCTGCTGTTCCATTACCCAAACTTCCTGCTGTGGAAGGCGATCTATATAACGTGTCCGATAGGCCATTACGTTTATGGAAATCATTAACCCAAAATGAGCAAAGAATAGAAGCCCGTAAAATGGAAATCTATGCCGGCATGATTGACAATCTTGATTACAACATTGGCCGTTTGGTACAATACCTCAAAGAAATTGGAGAATACGATAATACGCTGTTTGTCTTTTTCTCAGATAACGGTGCTTCCTCGCTGGAGGCAACCGCAACACCTAACGATGCCGATCCATATCCATACATGGGAACTCCAAACTCCTTCGTGGCGTATGGTTCACCCTGGGCCCATGCTTCGAGCGCTGTAAATAGTTTTTACAAAGGCTATAGCTCAGAAGGAGGAATACATACTCCCATGATTATTAAAATGCCCTTTCAAAAAGAGAGTAAAGAACACGTTTCCGCCTTCACCACAGTAATGGATATTGCCCCCACTTTTCTTGAGCTCGCTGAAGTAACTTATCCATCATCTTATCATGGCCATGATTTAGCGCCTTATCAAGGAGAATCAATTATTCCGTTTTTAACCAGAAAGAAAGAATTTGTGCATGCCGAGGATTATGTAATGGGCTGGGAATTATTTGGAAGATACGCCATACGAAAAGGAAAATGGAAGATCAGGAAAATTGAACCTCCGTTTGGGAAAAGTAATTTCGAGCTTTTTAACATGGAAGAAGATCCCAGTGAATCAAAGGATTTATCCAGGACGTTTCCTGAAAAATACCAGGAGATGATTTCACACTGGAATGAATATGTAAAACAAAATGGAGTGATTTTGTCAGACCGATAAATCAAACAATAAGTTAAGCCACAGAGTTCAGCAGATTATAACCCTTGAATCTGTGGCTGGTAATTCTTATTTCTTCACATCCTTATAAACTGCAGGTTGAGGATCGAGCGGTTTAAGTACTTTGCCCTTCACTGCAGGATGATCAATAGGAATATGTGTAGCCCTGAAAGTTGCATAGGCTAAGGGACCTACGGGTTGTGGCGTTGTGCCATCTTTCATTCTGACATAACCTGCATAGGGTGTCCAATAGTCCCAGATAATTTTTCCCGCTGGAGTCACTTCCATATATCTCCCTTTTGCTCCAACGGTTACAAATGTATTTCCATTCATCATACGGTGAGCCCCAGAAATAAATGGGGAGAAAGCTGCCATGGTATCCGCTGCAACAAACTGCCACGATGGACTCTCGGGCCCATAATGACCACCATCAGCTATTGCATACCCCATTTCCGTTATAGGCGCTGTCCATTCATAAACTGCCGACCGCGGTTTTTTCGTGTTGGGAACATTATTATTAAACACCATCAGGTGACCTTCACCCGGCATTCCCTTGGGAACCCATTTAACATCATGTTGGCCGCTAATAGTATGATTGGTTGAATCTCCGCGTCCATAATTTTCAGGATTTCCCCAGCGATACAAAATATCTCCTCCCTTTTTCCAACGCCCTCCTTTGTGGGTGGCGGCCTCAGCAGTTGTTGTACTGTGATCAATAATTAAAATCTCATCAAGGGCCGGTGAACTTATCACGATTTGGTTTAATTCAGGATTATAATCTATGGCGTTGGTGTGAAACATGTCTGAGCCGCCATTATCGACTGTTGAATTTGTTGATGCATTATTGTTGGCGCGTAGTGTATCCAGTCTTCCCTGGGTAATAGGATAAGGTGCATGTCTTAAATTCAAATTAATTAACTCAGGGTGTTGTGAGGGTATCCCATAATTCGCCTTGGTGGAATCAAAATCCTGCACGAGGTGATCCCAAATATGCCACTCCCAAACTATCTCGGCATCATCTTTTCCTTTCGGTTTTAGTTCAACAATTTTATCAGGCCAAAATCCGGCCTTGGGAATCAATTCAGGTTTACACCCTGCCTTTATTGCTTCATCTACAGTCTTACCTTCCCATGCTACTGCCAGAATATTTCCATTTGGCATTAACGCAATATCATGGTGGGTAAGATAATTTTCTGTTGCATATCTATAATCCCAAATAAGTTCACCATCCCAGGTAAATTCCTGAAGCCGGCCTCCTTGTCCTCCTCCTCCATATACAGGGGCTTCAGGATCACGGCCCCCGCGTATTAAGTTTCCGTTCTCTTTTATGTACAACCAACCAGACGGTCCATAAGCACTCTTCCAGGTGTGCACAACTTCACCATTTGTATTAACTACATAGGTAGTATCGGATTGAAGAGGCGAAAAAATAACATACCCCGGGGTTGCTTCCTCCGTTTTGTTGATTAAGCCGCGTGTCATACTAAGTCCCCCGATATCAGGACCTTGTAGCTTAGGTGATTCTTTCTCTTTCTGATTACAACTAAAGAAAGTAAATACAAATAGAAGGCCGAAGACAAAATTTTTTTTCATTTTTAAAGAGAGGTTTGGTTTTGTTAACGCTTACATCTTCTTTTTCTCCTCAGGCGGAGGGAGTTTAAATACGTTTGGTTGAGGATCCAACGGTTTCAATTCTTTGCCAATAAACGCGGGATGATCAGCCGCAATATAAGTTGACCTGAATGTTGAATAGGGCATATCTCTTGGATTAACCGGATCACCATTTGGCTTATGTATATCGCCATGATATGGATTTAAATATTCCCATACCGTTTTTCCTTCTGGCGTTACTTCGAAAAAACGCCCTCGGGCACCTTCATTGATGAATGTATTGCCACTGATCATCCGATGAGCTCCGGAGATAAAACTGCTATAAAACGAAAGAGTATCAGGCGCAACATAAATCCAAAATGGTCTTTCAGGACTAAAGGCTTTATCATTTTCAATTAGGTAATTTCCATTTTCATTGATGGGCGTTTGAATCTCATAAATAGCGGAATAATTCAAGCTGTCCTTTCGGCCTTCAATGTTATTATTATAAACTGTTAAACGACCTTCGCCTGGTTTACCTTTTTCAATCCATCGAACATCATGTTGATAAAATAATTGGCGGTTAGTTGAATCCCCTCTATGATAGTTCCCTGGATTGCCCCACCGATAAAGAAAATCTCCGCCTTTACCACTTTTACCTCCTTTATGCCCTGCGGCCTCTTCCGTGGTGGTGCTATGATCAATGATTAGAATCTCACCCACCTCTGGTGAGCTAACAACAATCTGATCAAGATCAGCATGGTAATTGATTGCATTAAAATGAAAAATACCTGAACCACGGTTACCCACAGTTGTGTTTCTTTCTGCCCAACCTTTCTCTTTCAAAATATCCAGGCTATCCTCGGAAATTACTGGTTCAGCTTTAAGGCCCAAATTAAAATCCAATAATTCCGGATGATCTTTTACAACACCGTAATTTGCCTTTGTCGGGTCATGATCCTGTATCAAATGGTCCCACAGATGCCACTCCCAAACAATCTTACCATGATGCTTACCTTGAGGTTCGATTTCAATGATCTTCTCAAGCCACGGGCCATCAGCAACGGTCGATTCAGGTTTGCGACCCTTGGCGATAGCTTCTTCGAAGGATTTGGCTTCATAGGCGATGGCCAGAATGTTTCCGCTGGGTAACACTGCAATATCATGATGCACAATGTATTCTTCAGTAGCGTATTCAAAATCCCATAACATTTTTCCATCCCAGTTAATTTTTTGAATGCGTCCATAAGGTCCGCCCTCACCAAAGACAGGATAGTCAGGATCATCTGCCTGCAGAATAATTGATCCGTCATCTTGCAAATAGGAATTCATCACACCATAATTCCCTTTCCATTGATGTACCACTTCTCCCTTTCGATTGATAAGATAAATGAATGGAGAATTTGGTACTGCAAACATGACATACCCATTTGTTATTCCTTCTGTTGTTATTGTAAGACCACGGGCATATTTATAGCCGAACATGTCTCTGTCTTTTTTATCAGGAGCATTGGCTTCTTTATCAGGAGTACTGCAACTCAAAACGCTGACAGCAATAAGTGCTAACATACTAAATGAGGAATGTGCTTTCATTTATATATAATTTAGTTATGAGATTTTAATCAAATGGACTACTTCTTTTTCTCCTCAGGCGGAGGGAGTTTAAATACGTTTGGTTGAGGATCCAATGGTTTCAATTCTTTGCCGGCAAAGGCAGGATGATCAGCCGGAATAAAAGTTGCGCGGAATCCACTATATGGCCGTGGCATAAGACTTGTTGGATCACCATTAGGCTCCCTGAGTTCACCTCTGAATTGAGTTAAATATTCCCACACCATTTTTCCATCAGGAGTAACTTCAAATGATCGGCCGCGTGCCCCTTCAAATATGAATGTATTTCCATTTTGCATGCGATGAGCACTGGAAATATATCCACTGTAAAATGAAAGTGTATCTGGCGCCACATAAACCCAAAATGGTTTTTCTGGACCAAATGATTTTCCTTCTTCTTTTATATAAGTTCCATTTCCATCAACGGGTGGCACGAACTCAAAAACAGCAGAATAATTCAAGCTGTCTTTTCTTCCTCCCATATCATTGTTGAATACAGTGAGATGTCCTTCACCGGGTTTCCCTTTTTCAATCCATCGAACATCATGCTGGCCGAATAACTTTTGACTTGCGTCATCACCCCTTTTATAATTTTGAGGGTTACCCCATCTATAAAGAAAATCTCCACCCTTACCCCATCGGCCACCTGAGTGACTTGCTGCTTCCTGAGTGGTCGTGCTATGATCGATAATAAATACCTCGCTTAAATGGGGAGAACTAAATACAATCTGATCTAATTCTGCATTGTAATTGATTGCATTGAAATGGTAAATATCCGAACCTCTATTGCCACCGGTCCTGTTTCTATGCACTTTATTTAGCGCG
>JAHEMS010000190.1 GCA_024643595.1 Bacteroidota bacterium | reverse complement strand
ATTCTTATAAGCGGGCCATTTGTGAAGAAATTAATACGCGATGAAGACCTGACTAAATCAGAGGAGGGATTACAAATAAAGAAGATTCTTGAGTTCATTAATGAAGATCATTTCTGGAAAGCTCAAGTTGCTCAATTAGATATTTCAGAGGATGGAAAAATTACGATCTATCCACAGATAACTGGCCAACGTGTTGAGTTTGGTAAAGCTGAGAACATAGAACTAAAGTTTAAGAAGTTAATGATTTTTTATAAAGAGATTCTGCCACAACGGGGATGGACGAGATATGAAAGGGTAAATCTTCAGTATGACGGACAAATTATAGCGGAATAGAAAAACAATTTTTAAAAATAACAACCACCATAAAGAGTACAATCATGGAAAACGAAAAAATAGTTGTAGGACTTGATATTGGGACTACCAAAATCTGCGCAATCGTAGGCCGTAAAAATGAATTCGGAAAACTGGAAGTGCTTGGTCTAGGGAAAGCTGAATCGGAGGGAGTGATAAAAGGCATAGTCACCAATATTGATAAAACGGTTTTCGCGATAGAGAAGGCGGTAAAAGAAGCCAGTGATATGTCAGGTATTGATATTGGATTAGTTAACGTGGGTATTGCTGGTCAACACATCAGAAGTTCTATTCACCATGGAAGTATTACTCGCAATTCGCAAGATGATGAAATCAGTATAGAAGATGTAAATCGTCTTACCGAAGATATGTATCGAATAGTTATTCCGCCAGGTAGTGAAATCATTCACGTGATGCCTCAGGATTATATTGTGGATTATGAAGAGGGCATTAAAGATCCTGTGGGTATGAGTGGTGTGAAGTTGGAAGCAGATTTTCATATCATCACTGCACAAACCAGTGCGATTAACAATATTAATAAATGTGTGCGCAGAGGCGGACTTGAAATTGAAGATCTGATTTTGGAACCGCTTGCCTCAAGTCTTGCTGTATTGAGCGAGGAAGAAAAGGAAGCCGGTGTCTGCCTGATTGATATTGGCGGTGGCACTACGGATATAGCCGTGTTTTACGATAACATTATACGTCATACTGCGGTAATACCTTTTGGAGGTAATATTCTCACCACGGATATACAGCATGGATTACAGGTAATGGCAAAGCAAGCAGAGCAATTAAAGACCCGTTTTGGTAAAGCCATCGCAGAAGAGGCAAGCCCTAATGAGATTGTTTCTATTCCTGGAATCAGGAATAGAACCGCGAAGGAAATTTCGGTGAAAAACCTCTCCAATATTATCCAGGCTCGTATGGAGGAGATTATTGAGATGGCTCATACTGAAATCATTAACTCTGGATATGAAAACCGTCTTGCAGGAGGGATTGTAATCACAGGCGGTGGTTCACAACTCAGTTGCCTGAAACAATTGGTAGAATACATGACGGGAATGGATACTCGTATTGGATATCCGAACGAGCATCTTGGTAAAAGCAAGATGGAAGCAGTAAAAAGTCCGATGTATGCAACTGCCGTAGGTCTTGTGTTGTCAGGATTCCGCTCTTTGGATGAGCGTGAGGAAAGATATAAGGAAGCCAAGGAGCAAAAAAATGTGAAACTGAAGAAGCCGTTAAAGCAAAATCCCACATCTGATTTCTTCTCGAACATTTTAAGTAAGACAAAAGGATTATTGATAGATGATCTTGATGGTAAAAATGAATATTGATCAACCCCTAAATAATAATTGTCATGTTTGAACCAGTAATAGGATACAAATTTGATCTGCCGAAGCACCATAAGTCGATTATAAAAGTAATCGGTGTTGGTGGTGGAGGGAGTAATGCAGTCAACCACATGTATAAGCAAGGCATCAAGGATGTTGAGTTTGTGGTGGCAAATACCGATCTGCAAGCATTGAACAGCAGCCCTGTTCCTCACAAATTGCAGCTTGGTGTAAATCTTACTGAAGGTCTTGGATGTGGTGCTAACCCAGAAGTAGGACGTGCAGCAGCAATTGAAAGTAAGGAGCAGATCCGTGAAATGTTGGTTGGTACGAAAATGGTTTTTGTCACTGCCGGAATGGGTGGGGGTACAGGGACTGGTGCCGCTCCAGTCATTGCCAAAATTGCAAAGGATATGGATATTCTTACCGTAGGTATTGTTACGGTTCCATTCTCATTTGAAGGTAAAAAGAAATTATCCCAGGCTGAATTGGGTATTGAGGCATTTCGATCCAGTTGTGACACTGTCCTGATTATCTTGAATGATAAGTTAAGAGAGATCTATGGGAATCTTTCCATTGGACAAGCATTTGGAGAAGCCGATAATATATTGACTACGGCAGCTAAAGGTATTGCTGAAATAATCACGTTGGCGGGCTATGTAAATGTTGATTTCCAAGATGTTCGCACGGTTATGTTAAACGCGGGAGCTGCGGTAATGGGTTCTTCAGAAACTCGTGGAGATAATAGAGCGATTAAGGCGGCACAACAAGCACTTGCTTCCCCGTTGTTGGATAATAAAGACATTATGGGTGCTCAGAAAATTCTGCTTTCTATCATTTCCGGAGAAGAGGCTGAACTTCAAATGGATGAACTTACAGAAATCACTGAATATATTCAGGAGCAAGCCGGAGATGAAGCGGAGGTAATTTTTGGTCATGGTGTTGATTCAGGATTGTCAGATCGTATACGCGTAACGGTGATCGCTACAGGATTTATCGCAGAAGGTCAAATGACTAAAAAGAAGGATGAGAAAAAAGTGCATGAACTAGATCGTTCACAGATATCCTTGTTTGGAGGCGTCGATAATTCGGTAAATCACGGTAACCAGGAATTGAAGCTAAAATTAGTAGATAAGGACAGACCTATATTGAATCCTGAATCTGAGATGGAATCAATACCCGATAAAGAGGAGTCGACTGCTCCCATTAGCGCTACAATGGAGGAAATCACATCGCGAACAGTTGAGTTCACAATAAACAATAAAGACGAAATTAATTCATCGGACGAGGATGCGTTTAAAGACGAAGATGATTTATTTCAGGAGGATGAAGATGATTTTAATTTAGGGAATGGCGCTTCAGAAGACCAGGTAATAAACGAAGAAGGACTAATGGAATACAGAAAGACCAGAGAGCGACTGGAGCAACAGGCAAAAGAGCGCAGGGAGAAACTGAAGAAGGGTAAGGTTCAGGAAATGACGAAAGATGAATTCAAACAGAAGTGGGAGGCTCCTGCCTATTTAAGAAGAGGAGTGAAGATGGATAATGTTCCACATTCATCAGAGTCGAATATTTCAAGGTATAGTCTTAATGATGATAATAGTCTGCTTGGTAACAATAAATTTTTACATGACAATGTAGATTAAAGACATGGCATATCCGGCACGACTGGTTTTTACTCCATTCGTAGTGGTTGTTGGTGGTAAATATTTTTTGCCGGTGCCGGAGTGCCTTATTTTTTAAACTGAGTTAAGCCCATTTTTTTAAACTCCATAGCCGCCCTGCTTGTCAGGGCGGCTTCATTTTCATAGTCTGCTTTTGTTCTGGCATAACTACCAATCCAAAGGATATCAGATTGGCCTCTCAATTGTATGCTATCCTGGAAAAGGTTGTGATATGAAAACGAAAATAATTTTGTTAATCTTAGCTGTTATGTTGGCCTCTTGTAATCTTATGATTATAGAGCCTGTCTTTGATGATCGGGATAGATTAATTGGCTCTTATAGTTTAGAGGAATATAGTCAGACGTATAATGAATTTACCCGATTTTTTATCTACATCAGAAAATCAGGACTCAATGATCAAGTTGTGATTGAGAACTTCTATAATGCCGGCATCAATGTTAGGGCCAGCGTTGCCTTGGATAAGATGTATATTTCCCAACAAATAGTTAATGGATATGAAATAGAGGGAGTGGGTACTTTTTATGGAGGTGAAATTAGCTTTTCTTACCGGGTAAGAGATATTTATTCTTATTATAAACCGACCGATTTTTGTAATGGTGCGGCCAGGCTTGAATAAAAAAAGTCAGTACAATTAATTGCACCGACTTTTCATTTGAGAAAATATTGCGTTAAGCTACCTGGGCTTGTAATTTCTGCGAAAGAACTGATTTGGGCACCGCCCCAACCTGCTTATCTACAATTTGTCCATTTTTAAATACTAATAAAGTTGGAATTGATCGAACACCAAAACGAGCAGTCACCTGGGGATTTTCGTCTACATTCAATTTGGCAATTACTGCTTTGCCTTCATAATCCCCAGCAAGTTCTTCAACCACTGGACCGATCATTTTACAAGGGCCACACCATTCTGCCCAAAAATCAACTAGTACAGGCTTATCACCATTGATAGCCTCATCAAAATTGGAGTCATTTAGTTCTAAAGTTTTACCCATAATATATATTAAATTAAAGAGTTTTTGTTAATCTATCGGTTCCAACACAAAGGTAGGTGAAATTGTTCCAATTTCAGTATTTGTTGTTTGGCTAGGCTTATGGATTATTTCGGATAACCAGCGTACTTCTCCTTTATCGCTTGCGATTCCCACTTCACCAAATTTTTTTAATTCTCTTATGAATTCGTTGCCCACCTTCACTCTAAAAGATCTTGATAATAGTTCAACCTGAAGACCTTCTGTAATATCGTTTAGGTACAAGGTAAAGTTTGATGTTCCAGAATGCTTTTTACATAATTTTTCCATATTGATAATGAAGTCGTTAGTAACTACTTCGATGGAAAATCGCAATGCTATTCCTTGTACTCTTTTGCCAGCCAATTCATTAAGCAAATCGATTTGGCGAATTTTGAATTCAAGGTTTTGTTCTCCCCATGATTTCCGTAACACTGTTCCTTCAATAAATAGAAACAGACCTGGCATTAAAAAGGATTTGAATTTCAAGTAATCCTCACTCCATAACATAAACTCGAATTTACCGCTGTAGTCTTCCATGGACAACTTGCCAAATGGCCTACCTGTCTTAGTCATTCTATGTTCTACAGAAGAAACAATTCCACCGAATTTACATTCTTTTCCTTCTAGACTATCAATTTCATTTAAGGTTGTTAATGTTGCAGTGGAAAAGGCTTCCATTTCAAATTTAAAATTATCCAATGGGTGACCGGATATATAAACACCGACCACCTCTTTTTCAAAGTGTAACTTTTCGATTTCACCAAAGGGATCTATTGGATCGATTTTAGGAGGTGGCATAGTAGTTCCGCTTGAACCCCCAAATAAACTTGCCTGGGCACTTTGGGCATCTTGTTGCATTTTGCTGGCATATCGGATCACTTTTTCAGTAAGTGACAAATCCCCCTCTTTTCCAGTTATATATTGCCGGCGATGATATTCTGGGAAACAATCGAAAGCTCCTGACAAGGCGAGGCATTCAAATGTTTTTTTGTTGACGGATCGCTGACTAAGACGTTGAGCAAATTCAAAAATATCTTTGAAGGGACCATGTGCTTCGCGCTCAGTAATGAGCGCTTCAACGGCCGCTTCGCCCGCACCTTTGATAGCACCCAAACCGAAGCGGATTTCTCCTTTTTTATTCACTTCGAAATAAACGCCTGACTCATTAACATGCGGACCAAGTACTTCGATTCCCTGCTTTCTGCAATCCTCAATAAAATAAGTTACATTATCCAGGTTGTTTTGGGAATGTGTAAGCACTGCAGCCATATATTCGGCTGGATAATTGGCCTTCAGGTAAGCGGTCTGATATGCAACCAGTGAATAACATGTTGAGTGCGATTTGTTGAAAGCGTATTGCGCAAAGGCTTCCCAGTCCTTCCATATCTTTTCGGCAATGGCCTCGTTGTGACCATTGGTTTGACAACCAGCTATGAACTTCCCTTTCATTTTATCCAGTACGTCCTTTTGCTTTTTACCCATTGCCTTACGTAATACATCAGCATCGCCTTTCGAGAAGTTGGCCAGCTTTTGAGAAAGCAACATTACCTGCTCCTGATAAACAGTAATGCCGTAAGTATCTTTCAGATACTCTTCCATCTCAGGCAGGTCATATTTGATGGGTTCACGTCCATGTTTCCTGGCAATGAAATTTGGGATGTACTCCATTGGACCAGGACGATACAGAGCATTCATTGCAATGAGATCATCAAACTTATCCGGCTTCAAGCCCCTGAGGTAGTTTTGCATCCCGTCTGATTCAAACTGAAATGTACCAGTTGTTTCTCCACGTTGGTACAACTGATATGTTTTTGAATCATCCAGCGGAATTGCATCGATGTCAATAACAATCCCCGTTCGCTTTTTAATATTCCGGATGGCGGTCTTTATGATGGTAAGCGTTGTCAACCCTAAAAAATCCATCTTTAACATTCCTGCACTTTCAACAACACTGTTATCGAATTGAGTTACCAGCATAGTTGAATCTTTGGCGGTAGATACCGGTACAAACTTCGTCAGGTCATCGGGTGTTATGATTACCCCACATGCGTGTGTTCCGGTATTTCGAAGGGACCCTTCAAGGACAATAGCTTGCTTGAGTACTTGTGCTTTTAGATCGGTCCCCTTTTTTATTTCACTTAATTCCTTCACTTCATCAAAGGCTTTTTCAAGCGAAGTACCAGGTCGTTCTGGTACTAATTTCGCCATGCTGTTTGCTTCAGCCAATGGGAGCTCCATCACACGGGCACAATCACGAATGGATGACTTGGCAGCCATTGTTCCATACGTTATGATTTGTGCAACCTGGTTATGACCGTACTTTTGGATCACATAGTTTAATACTTTGTCGCGTCCTTCATCGTCAAAATCAATATCAATATCGGGAAGTGAAACGCGATCGGGATTTAAAAATCGTTCAAAAAGTAGATCATAGGCAATTGGGTCGACATTCGTAATTCCAATGCAAAACGCAACGGCAGATCCGGCTGCAGAACCTCGTCCAGGTCCAACGGATACACCCATTTCCC
>JAHEMS010000189.1 GCA_024643595.1 Bacteroidota bacterium | reverse complement strand
TTACCCATAATCCAATCCTGGGACACATCACCACCTTTGGCGGAAATCCGGTATGTTGTGCCTCGGCCCTGGCTACATTAGAAGTCATTATAGGTGAAAAACTGATCGAGCATGCTGAGCATAAAGGTCAGTTGATGGAGCAATTGATACAGCATCCAAAAATCAAAGAAATCAGAAGAATTGGGTTACTGTTTGCTTTTGATTTTGAGAATGAATCAATCGTTAACGACATCGTCAATTACACAAAGGAAAAAGGTGTAATCTGCTATTGGTTTTTATCGCATCCCAATAGCTTTCGCATCGCCCCGCCCTTAACGATTACCGAAGAAGAAATCAGAAAGGCGTGTTCTATAATACTAGAGGCCATTGAACACAGCTGAGGCAAAATACCTTAACATTGAGAAGCTTTCACGTTAAATTATTGTTTATTTTGGCGCGCAAATACCTACCCTGATTTTACATTTATAAAGAGCTTATCATGGAGAACAAGATTAAAAACATTACTTATGTCTCAATCCTTATCGCGTTATTGATTACGTTATTGATTACCGGTAAGTCCATTCTTCTGCCTGCTGCGTGGGCATTACTTTTCGCTTTCATTGGCTTGCCATTGGCCTATTACCTTGAATCAAAAAAGATGAGACGAACAACGGCAGCCCTCGTCGCTACTTTGACCACCATTATATTGCTGGGTTTCATGTTTGCCTTTCTGTTTATTGAAGCCTCCAATATTATCTCCAACCAGGATGACTTGTATGAGAAATTAATAAGTAACTCCAATGCCATTATTGAACAGTTGGAAAGTAGATTTGGGGTGGAGTTAAAAAGTAAAATCCAGGGTAATTCATCGAACAACCTCGTCAACTTACTGGCTTCTGAGATTATTGCATTGGGCAAAAACCTGGTGACACTTACCCTCATTCCCATGTATATGTTTTTTATCATTAACTACCGTGGCTTAATCAGAAAGTTCATTGACAAGAGATACGAAGGAATAGTGCGCGAGCAGGTGATCAGTTTTGTTAGTCACGCAAAATTATCGGTTACTAATTATCTCAAAGGAACCCTCATTCTCACAGGCTTGGTTACGCTGATCTCTTACCTGATATTTCTCATATTTGGAGTCAAATACGCTTTATTCTTCGCGTTGTTTATAGCCATACTTAATCTCATACCCTACATCGGCAATCTTATAGGATTAATCATTGTACTGATGTTTACTTTTCTATCAAAAGATTCATTGAACACTACGCTGTTTGTCGGCATCGCACTCTATGTGTCGCATATGGTGCAGGAAAATTTTTTACGTCCTAAGTTGTTAGGCGACAAAATGGAAATGAATGCAGCCGTAGTCTTCACCGCTGCGTTGGCAGGTGGTGTCATCTGGGGTGTTTCCGGAATGATTCTCTTCATCCCCTTCACGGGCATCGTGAAATCTTTTGTTGACAACAATCCACGGTGGAAAAGTTTTGGCGTATTCTTTGGGATATGATATTTGGTCAGTGAACTGAAGTAATCAATTCTGTGCTACGGTATAACAATTTGGATGTGGTACCTTAACTTTCGATCGTAAGTTTTAAATGGTCTCCACCACCAGGTTGTGGTTAGTGTAGATGCAAATTTCCGCTGCAATGTGCATGCTATCGCGTACGATTTCTTCGGCCGACAAATGAGACGCATGTTTTATTAATGCCAATGCAGCCGACTGTGCATACATTGCTCCGGAGCCAATAGCGGCAACATGGTGATCGGGTTCCAGCACATCACCGGTGCCCGAGATAATCAGGATTTCATCTTTGTTGGCAACAATCAGCATGGCCTCCAGCCTGCGAAGAAAGCGATCCATTCGCCAGTCCTTTGCCAATTCAATGGCTGCTCGTTTCATGTTGCCTCCATAGGCATTCAATTTTTCATCAAAGCGATCAAGCAGCGTAAACGCATCGGCTGTTGAACCGGCAAAGCCAACGACAATTTTTCCTTCCTGTAGTTTCCTTATTTTCTTTACGTTACTTTTTGCTACCGTATTTCCCATGGTGGCTTGCCCATCCCCAGCAATGGATACCTTTCCATTGTGTAGCACCGCGAGAATAGTTGTAGCGTGTATTTTTTCCATGCTTAAAAAAAGGAATTCAGTCTTTGTGCAACCTCAGACTGACAATAACTAATTAAATATTAAATCGAATTAAATCAAGATCCTTACCGGATCTTCCAAAAGTCCTTTCAGCGTTTTGAGGAAGGCTGCACCGACCGCACCATCTACCGCACGATGATCGCACGAAAGAGTCACTTTCATCACATTACCTACTGCCAGTTGACCATTCTTCACGACGGCAGTTTCTTTTATTCCACCAACCGCAAGGATACATGCATCCGGTGGATTGATAATGGCTGTAAAATCCTCAATGCCAAACATCCCCAAATTGGATATCGTGAATGTACTCCCTTCCCAGTCGCTGGGCTGCAATTTTTTATCCTGGGCTTTTTGCGCAAGATCTTTTACTTCAACTGCGATATGTGACAATGACTTATTATCTGCGAAGCGCACCACCGGCACCACTAATCCATCTTTTATCGCAACCGCGACACCAATATGGATATGATGATTTTTACGCATCTTATCGCCTAACCAGCTAACGTTAACATCCGGATTTTGACGAAGGGCGGCCGCTGTTGCCTTCAACACCATATCGTTAAATGAAATTTTAACTGGTGATACCTCATTCATGCTCTTACGTGCTTCAATGGATTTATCCATATTGATCTCCATCGTAAGATAGAAATGAGGAGCTGTGAATTTACTTTCTGAAAGTCGGCGGGCGATTGCTTTACGCATCTGCGACACAGCCACTTCTTCATAACTCTCCTGACCCACAATTTGTGGCAGAACAACTGAACCTGCTTTTGATGAAGTAGTTGGAGCCGCAGAAGGTTTATACAATTCTACATCCTGCTTCGTAACACGGCCACCTTCACCACTTCCCTTGATTTTGCTGATATCAAATCCTAAATCCTTAGCCATTTTCTTGGCCAATGGTGAAGCCTTCACTCTTCCATTACTTTCCGATACAGATTCATCTGAGGCCGATACAACGGAAGTTGCTGCTTGCTGAGCTGGCGGTGTACTTGCTTTAACCGAAGTTGATTCTTTCGACTGATGCGCTTTTAATAAGGTTTGCCAATCAGCGTCTTTTTCGCCGATGATGGCAAGTACGCCGTTGACGGGAACTGATTCTTTCGACTGCGCTCCAATATAAAGTAGGGTTCCGGTATTATAGGACTCATATTCCATGGTGGCCTTATCCGTTTCCACTTCTGCTAATAATTCACCCGACTTCACACTATCCCCCACTTTCTTATGCCAGGCAGCAATCACGCCTTCATTCATGGTGTCGCTCATCTTTGGCATCAAAACTATTTCAGCTTTAATGCCTGTGGTATCAATTACTTCAGCAACGGCTGTCGAGGTTTCTGTTTTTATTGCTCCTGATTTTTCAGCAGATGCGGCAGTAGTTGATGCCGCTTCAGTGGATAATAAACTTGAAAAATCTTCACCGGCATTGCCTACAATTGCCAGAACATCATTTATTTTCACAGCATCACCCTCTTTTGCGCCCAGATATAATACAGTGCCAGTATTGAAAGATTCATAGTCCATGGTGGCCTTATCGGTTTCAATCTCGGCCATTAATTCACCGGATTTTACGGTATCTCCCACTTTTTTATGCCATTTCGCGATCACCCCTTCAGTCATGGTATCGCTCATTTTGGGCATACGTACTATTTCCGCCATTTCAAATTAAGTTAAATGTAATCTTACTAAAGTTGAGGCTCAAAAATAGCGCATTTATGCAATTTTCAAGCAATTCACGGTACTCGTTTAATTAAAAATTCAGTGTACCAAGAAGAAACTCAAACCTTGAAGCTGAGGGAGATAGGCCATAAGAATAGCGAAACCCAATTTCCAGTTGCGGCAACAACCTGACTATATTAATATCTGTCTTTATTTCAATTCCTGTTGAAAGATAGCTTTCTCCATAATCACGCTTGTTAATTTTACTGGCTCCATGTCCATAATCAAAAAATGCGTTGGCCCGCACGCGTTGAAAATTTACTAGTGGCCCGATATTTAAATCCGGATACCATAACGGCAACGTATAGTTGATAGACATGGAATAAAAATCTTCAAAACGTTGCACTCTTTGCCCTCTGGGCAGTGGAATCTGATTGCGGAAAGTATAATTATCCAATCCTTGTTGCGTGCTTAACTGAACATCCGCGATCGCTGATTTTTGATAAGCCCAGTAGCCCCATAAAGAATGATGCCTGGCAAGACCTGGGAAATAAAGTCTACTCTGAAAGGAAAACTGGCTTCCACTATAATCTCCGCCATAAGGCGTTCCAAAGGCATCCATAAAAAACAGCTGACCCCAGCGCGAGTTAATATCCCTACGGCTTTGCTTCAATAATCGATATCCAGACATAGAAAAATGGTTATAGATAAGATTACCATCTTCGACATAGTCGCGGAAAAAATATTGAGGGTAATTGGAAGGAACTATTCTTCCCCCACCATCAATACTGTTTTTAAATTCTGTTACATTGGTAAGGCCCACATAATTCGAAATCGTGAAACTACCTAAAAACCGAGATGAAGTGGTGATGAGCGGAATTCGTAACCCCGCTTCTACTGTCTTTTCTTTCCAATCAAAAGAGAGATTTTCTACAGTCGTATCCTGACCAACCATTTTAATATATTCAATATCGCCCTCATTCACTGAACGCTTCCCCTGCGAAAAATTCAAATCAATGATCGGATAAAGCCCCTGATAGCTAATGCCAGCATTCCATAATCCTGTCCGCTCATTGATATCGAAAGCATATCCTGCATTGATGCGTGTAGTACTCAGTACATCCTGGGAAGAAATTCCGATATCCACCTTGGTAAGGTCATTATTAAAATACATTCCCCAACTATAAGGATTTAACATATTACCAATCTTAGAATATTTCTTTGATAAATATTTCTCAGTGGGGATATGATCGAAGAGATCAGTCGCGTTTTCCTGTTCAGTCAGTTCCTGGTAAAATAAACCAGGTTGGGAATATTTCTCCGCCACTTCGATCCAGTCAGAAGGCGAATAAGAAATTTTAACGATATCCATTCCATCGCGCCCCTGTTCGTTATAGTAGAGTATGCTACCATCTTTACTGATTGCTGGATTGTATGCACCATATTTGCTACCCGTCACCTGAAAGTGTTTACCGGTTTTAACATGCAGGGCATATATGTTATCGATGCCACTGCGCGGCGAATTGTATAAGATATGTTCTCCATGCGGTAATAGATATCCTATATTTTCTTGCGAATAGCGGGTGATTGCTTTTACATTTCCAGAAGCCAGATCAAATTTAACGATCGCCTTTCCGTCCTCCGTTGTACTAAGCGCATAAATAGCGTTATTGTCTTCATCCCAACTGGGCATGGAAATAAAATTATTTTCAGGATTATCAAATTCTTTGACAACATTTCCGGTATAGTAATCGAGTATAACCAGCCGTGTTTTGTATTCGGATGTTGTTTCCACTGTGGCGACTTTATAACCATCGTGTGAAAGTGCCGCTGATGCATAACGTGAGTTCCTTGAAATCACGCGATTTGATTTGTCTCCGAGATCATATCCCATAATGACCGAATAGGTTCGCACCCGCCATCGCGGATCATATCGGTATTCATTCCACACCACACGACTATTGGCTACCGACAACATGCCGGAAGAGTTGATCATTCCAGGAGTATAAACTTTACGTTCCTTGCCATTGGCTATCGTCACCAATTCTTCAATATTTCCAATACCTGACTTCATTGCTAAAATAGAACCATCCTCAACTTGATGAGGATAGAGGTAATTCGTGAATACTTTGGATGACCGTGTGTTAACATGCTCAAATGCGGAAATAGATAACGTGTCTAATTGATCTTTCCAGTTTTTTTTAAGATCAGCTGCCATCTCATCGTACAAATCCCTTACATAAAGTCCCGTTTCCCTACGCAAGGCACTTGAAAATGTAAATGGGATAAACGGAGTATTCCATGCACGAGCTGTTATTTTACTCCAAATTTCAGGGTCCTTTGTTTTCTTTCTTAGATAGGATACCATGTTGTAACCCAACACGTAATGATCAGGAATATTATGTTTATAAGAACGTAAAAATTGTTTGTTATAATTGAAAGTTCTTCCCTCCATGAGATTGGTTTTAAATACCAAATCAAAATATGGAATTCTGCCCCTGCCACTTTTCGTAAAAGCCGTTTCTGTGGCCACAGCATCTCCCTCCCAAAACCAGGGAGGCACCGAAACATAAGACATGACTGCCAACGTGTTGTTTCCAAATAGATAATATAACGCCTTGTTAAAACCCCGCTTTGCGTGCTGAAACTGAACCACATGACGGTACTCATGCGAAGCGATCAGATTCATCCAGTCATTGGTGCCAATAAAATTATAATTCTGAGAAGGCATCGTATAAAATTCCGAACGCCGTGGGGTAATCGTAACAAAAGCATTAGAAGTGGTAGATTGATTCTGCATTACCATTGCGATTTTCTTTGGCTCAGGGCCCAGCGAGGCTGCTTCCGGTTTACGAATGTGCTCCATCGTATTAGCCATCCGGTTAGCCTGCTCTTCAAATCCCTTTGGATAAATAATTTTGAAATTAGGGGCATCAATTTGATACCAATGCAATGGGGGATTGTTTTGCAGAACCGCAGTGGGTTGACTATATCCAGCAATGGTACAGATTAAAAATATTGAAAGAATCCCCGGTATACGTATCATAAATACAAAACCACATTAAAGTGGAAATCTACATTAGGCAAGTGAAATATACTACTGATGTTGATCAGCCGGCC
>JAHEMS010000188.1 GCA_024643595.1 Bacteroidota bacterium | reverse complement strand
TTTCAACGCCAAAAGAGGTATCGGCCAGGTGAATTTCTACAACCTCCATGATTTTTTTCAGGAACCGTTCGTCCGTTGAGGTGACCTTCACTTCGCCCGGCATCATGGTCATTTGCCGGGTATATTTTTCCTGCAACTTTTTCCTGTTTTCAATCAAATTGTGCATTCTCACTTCCAGTTCCTTCATGTCGAAGGGTTTACCGATATAATCATCAGCGCCTGTTTCTAGTCCTTCAATTTTAGTCTCACTGTTGGTCTTGGCCGTTAAGATGATGACGGGTATATGACTTGTCTTTTCGTCTGTCTTTAATTTTTTACAAAGCTGGATGCCATCTAGTTTGGGCATCATCAGGTCTGAGACAATGAGATCTGGAATTTTATCCAGCGCCAGGGCCAATGCGTCTTCTCCATCGGCAGCTTCCAGTATCGTGTATTGTTTTGAAAAATGATCGCGTATATAAAAGCGCAAATCTTTATTGTCTTCAGCAATGAGCACGGTGGCCTTAGAAGGATAATGATTTTCTATGGTGGCGGTAAATTCGGATTCAGGGGTTTCCGTGTCAGGAGAAGAGACTTGGATAGCTGAAGATTCTTCTATAATCTCATGAGGGTATAGGTGTGATAAGCCACGAGGAAGGCGTAGTGTAAAGTTGGAACCTTTTCCTAATTCGCTACTTACCGCAATTTCACCGTGATGCAATTCGGTAAGTTCCTTTACCAGGGCAAGCCCGATTCCGGTTCCTTCGTATTCGCGCGTTTGAGAATTATCGACCTGGTAAAAACGGTCGAAGATTTTTTCGAGTTGATCAGCAGCGATGCCTACCCCGGTATCTTTTACCTGAATCTCTACCGCGCCATCTGGATAGTTGGGAGTCGGGGTTGTAGTAACGAGACCAATTTCTACGGAACCTCCTGGGGGAGTAAACTTAAGGGCGTTCGACAACAGATTATGAATGATTTTGTCCAGCTTTTCTGAATCTGCATACACTTCAATTTCTTCCAGACCGGCATTCATCACGTAGGAGATTTGTTTTGATTCCGCCAACGAATCAAACGCCTGGGCGATTCTGTTTACGAAGGAGATTAATTCTGTTTTTGATGTTTTTAATTTAACGGAGCCTGACTCCAGTCGGGATAGTTCTAAAAGTTGGTTCACCAACTTTAGTAGACGGGTTGCATTACGGTGCATCAGGGCAAGTTCAGTTTTATCTTCCTGTACTGTTGAGGCTGCCATTCTTTTTTCAATGGGCGAAAGGAGAAGTGTAAGGGGGGTACGAAACTCGTGAGAAATATTTGCAAAAAAACGGGACTTAAGTTGATCCAATTCTTTAATTTTTTCTGCTTGAACTTTTTCGACAGATAATTGCTGATTGATATCCTGTTCCTTTAATAAATTTTTACGCGTAAAGGATAAATATCTCGCCATATAATTTGAATAGGCGATAAAAAGGAATACAAACCCAACCAACAGGAAGATCACTCGAGCTACAGGAAACTTTTGATGCCAGATATTAAAAAGGTCAGCTCCAAAAAAAACATGCATGACCATTAAAAAAAGTGTGGCCAGCACTATTAAAAGGAAGTTTGGAATTTTCTTTATAAGTCCGATAACACAACTGATCCCAATAACAAGGTAAATAGCACCCCGAAGAATAATTTCAAGGGGTATTTGAAATAGTTTTATGTGTGAATCAATAATAAGGATGATGAACCCCAAAAAATAAATCCAGCCAAATGTTTGAATAAATCGCTTATAAACAGAAGAGGAGAGGATCGCATAGCTAATAAAATAGAGGAGGGCAGCATTGGCTGCCAAGTCTGTTAATATATTTATTTTATATGACCAGAACCCTTTATGCGCATCCTGGAGGAAAGTGAAATTTATAAAGACCATAAGCATTCCGCCACTATAAATAAGGAGCGATTTCCGGTGGGGATGATAAATGAATAGGATAATGTGAAACACCGCCATGGCCAAGTAAAAGCCACCTAGAAATTTGTAGGCGTAGGTGATTTCAAAAAGCTGCATTATTTACTCTGTTTAATTGGTAGACTAAGTGAAGGCAACAATCTCAAATCCCTTATGTATAATCAATATATATAGTAGTTATTGATTTTGTGTAAAAGGATCAATATTTAAATTGCCGCGGCTAGAATGTCAAAAATTCACGCGAATTCATGCCCTTTCTTGAATTCAGTCGATAGCGATTTAGTTAGCAATGATTAAGTTTGTCAACCAGGTGAACGGTATTTTTTAAGACAAGAGTAAAAAATAGAAAAGATGAGACTATTGGGTAGGGAATTGATAATTATTGGATTAGTGGTGATTGCTAATGCAATTTCGATTACTGGTAAGGCGCAACCTGGTGTTGGCACGAAAGCGCCCAGGGGTGCAGAAGTATTTTTCGATGGCAGTAAAAAGATGTTGCATGCCAAATGGAAATATTGGGAAGGTCCTCGTTTTAAAGCCTCCATGCCCATCAAGTGGCAGATTATAAAAGACCCGGTGGATAACGGCACCGTAGTAAGTTCAAATGATCCTGCTGCTTCTGGAGGATTATATGGTGCTGCAGACATCGTAACAAAGAAAGAGTTTAGGGATTTTCGTGCACACGTTGAATTTCTAATTTCAAAACCTGGTGGTAACAGTGGAGTGTATTTACAAAACAGATACGAAATACAGGTGCTTGATGGCGATTCAACAGCGCATGGGTTAGGGGCCGTGATCAATGAAAGCAAGTCGCCCTACTTTGCTTACAATGGGTTGGGCAAATGGAATTCCTATGACATAGTTTTTAGGGCAGCACGATTTAAAGATGGTAAGCTGGTCGAGAAGCCAATGGTGTCCGTGTATTTCAATGGAAAGAAAGCTCATACCAATCAGGTGATTAGTCAAGTATGGGGTGGCCCAACTCAGGACAGGATGGTGGCAATGATGGAGGTAAGGGAATTACGGATAGGCCCGGTGGATTGAAACTGCAAGCGGAAGGTCATGACGTGCTGTACCGTAACATCTGGATTAAAGAATTGAATTTGGAGAAAGCAGATACAGATTTTTAGTAACCCCATTTATTGGTATTTGTAAATTCACATCGTCTTTTTAATGAGGCGATTTTTTTTGAATAGGGGTAGATCATTTAAAATAGAATGAACGTAAAACTGGTAGATAATTATTTTTCAGAAACACTTAAATGGACAATTATAATTGGCAGTTTAACGGCTAGCGTTTATTTTATTTTTATTGAAAGTTATGAATGGACTATTCTCCCACTGATTATTATTGTCCTTTTAGTAATCTCAACTAAGTATTCACTAACCATTGACACCGACAGGAAGACCATCATCGATTCATTCTATATTTTGTGGATCAAAGTGAGATCAGAAAAAATTACGTTCTCTACATTGAATCGCATCAGGTTGGATAAAGAACGACATATTTACAATGCCAACACCAGATCAACCGATCGGCAGGTAGATTTCAACGAGTATATTGGTACACTTGAGTATGATTATGGAAGGTCATATGAATTAGCAAGAAAAATGGAATATCAAGATATAGCGGAGATGATGAAATCCGTTGCGGATCAATTGGGCATCTCGATGGTGCGAACTTTTTAGATGCCCGTAAATGAACAATTATGTTCGATTTCGAATTCAATCAATTTTGCAAACAATCAGAGAAACCCAAAAACAGCCTTTTCTATTGGCATTAATGTTGACTTGGGTAGCGCGTTAAATCCATTCGAAATGTTAAAAAATTTCTTTCTTATAGGTCTACGTAACCTGTTAAAGCAAAAAGGATATTCCATCATTAAAATATCCGGACTTGCCCTGGGATTGGCCACCGGTATTATCATATATCTGTTTGTGTTGGAAGACTTATCGTATGATCGGTTTAACAAAAACTATTCACACATTGCCAGGCTGCTCACCATCGATATGGCAGAAGGGGTAAGCAGTAAACTGGTTGGTGTTACCGCCCCTGCGATGGGCCCCGCGGTGAAAGCAGAGCTACCTGAAATACTCAATAGCGCAAGGTTGCAGGGTGGAAGCAGGCAAGATATCAGCTATGAAGATAAAGTTTTAAAGTGTGATGCCTATTTCCGCTCCGAATCTTCCCTGTTTGAAATTTTTGATTTTGAAATTATTGAGGGGAAGAAAGAAGGCGTGTTGGATGAACCCAATTCCATTGCCATCACTGAGACACTTTCAAAACGAATCTTTGGTGATGTAAGCCCGATTGGAAAAACAATCAAGTTAAATCAGAATACCGATCTGCACGTGGTGGCGCTGGTGAAAGATCTTCCTAAGCAATCACATATCCAGTTTGATTTACTACGTTCACTTACACCCGCGCAAGGCGAAGATGGCTACCGTCAGTTTCTGGAGTCTTGGCAAGGCATCAATATGTTCACTTATGTGTTGCTGGATCGTGATTTAAATTCTGCTGATCTCAATCCTAAACTTCAGGCGATTGCGAAGAAGAATAATGCGGTCGATTTTTTTGTACCAATAGCCCAACCGCTATCGGATGTGCACCTACATTCAAAAGAAATATTATTTGAGACGAATGCAAATAAGTCTGACATGCTGAATGTATATGTGCTATCCACTATTTCTATTCTTATTCTTTTACTGGCGATTGTTAACTTCATCAACCTGGTTACCGCTAAATCAACCGGGCGCGCCAAAGAAGTAGGTATGCGCAAAGTTGTGGGAGCAATACGTAGGCAGCTGATCTCACAACATTTGATTGAGTCGGTTATAGTTACCTTTATTTCTGCTGTACTTGCTCTGGCAATCGTTTTTGTAATCACGCCATGGCTCAATAATACCTACCAGCGTTTTGCGGATACTCAGATCTTATGGCAACCACAAAATATTTCTATGCTGCTCATTTTTGTGGTGGTTGTAGGAATAATGGCAGGTCTATATCCTGCTTTTGTGCTCTCTTCCTTTAAGCCGGCTATTGTACTAAAAGGTGCTTTTAAAAATTCGAACAGTGGCACACAGTTGCGAAGCGCATTGGTCATACTCCAGTTTACCATCTCCATTGCGTTGATGGTGGGAACAGGAATTGTATACCAGCAAATGCGATTTATCTATAGCGCCAATCTTGGATACAGTCGCGACCAAGTGATCACCATTCAGCAGCCAGGCAACCGGGTGAATAACGCTACCACCTTAAAAAATGAATTTCTCAGGAATCCTAATGTAGTGAGCGCAGGCACTTCTTCCTCACGCCTGGGGCAGCAGTTAGGTAGAACCGGTATATTCCCTGAAGGATCTCCTACGGATGTGAACATCATCACGAGCATCATGGTGGCGGATGAAAGCTTTATTCCCACCATGAACATGACCATGGTAGAAGGCCGTAACTTTTCACTGCAGTATGAAGACTCCTTGAGTATGATTGTGAATGAAGAAATGTTGCGAATGTTAAAATGGCAGGAGGGGGTTGGAAAAAAGATCGCGCTGCAATCAGGGCCCAATCCAACAGATCTTACTTCCTATGCGGTAGTAGGTGTCGTGAAGGATTTTCACTTCGCTACCATCCGTCATAAGGTGGAGCCGATGTTTATGTTGTATAATGCAAACAATGGAGCGATGTCGGTGAAGGTAAAAGCGGAGCGTATCAAGGAGACGATCGCCTACCTGGAAGATACCTGGAAGAGAGTTAATGCTGGCTCTCCCTTTGAATATGATTTTTTAGATGAGCAATTCGCCAACCTCTATCGCAATGAACGTGCCTTTGCCACGATGTTTACCCATTTCACGGTATTGGCCTTGGTGATCGCGGGGTTAGGTTTGTTCGCCTTATCAGCCTTTACTGCTGAACAACGAAAAAAGGAAATAGGTATTCGCAAAATATTGGGAGCCAGCAACGGAAATATATTATTCAAGTTGTCGGCTGAATTTATGAAGCTAATCCTGGTTTCATTTGTGCTGGCGAGTGGCATTGCTTATTTTGCCATGAGCCAATGGCTAAGTGATTTTCAATACAGCATAAAAATAGGAGCAGGAATATTTATCGCGGCAGGAGTGGCTTCGTTATTGATTGCCTGGTTTACGGTAAGTTACCAGGCGTTTAAATCGGCTGTTAGTAATCCTGTAGATTCTTTGCGAAGTGAATGATTTATTCGGTTACAATCTCACCGACTAAGTACGTTCTTGCGTGACCACTTATTTTTACGCGATCGCCTAGTTGCTTACAGTGGAGATAGCCAATACGGGTTGACAATTGTTTGGCTGATAATTCAGTTTTTTCCAACCGTTCAGACCAATATGGTGTTAAACTGGTATGGGCAGAGCCCGTTACCGGATCTTCGTTTACCCCGGATTGTGGACCAAAAAATCGGGACACGAAATCAACTTGACTTCCTTTGGCGGTAACGATGACACCACGAACTTTCCAGTTGGCGATTACGGCATAGTCAGGTTCAATATTTTTAATTATCTCTTCATTCTCAAACACAAGCATGAAATCAGTTTTGCCGCGATACGCTTCTGATGGTAAAGCGTTAAATCCGGAATGCATCTCGTTAGGCCACTCAATTTTACGAATCGTGTCAGCTGGGAAATCAAGTGTCAACAATTCCTTGTCTTTGCTGACTTTTAATATTCCACTTCGATTGGAATGGAATGTTATTTCATGTCCTGAAAAAAATTCATGATTGAACAGCACGTGAGCAGAAGCCAGCGTGGCATGGCCGCATAGATCCACTTCCACAGTAGGGGTAAACCATCGGATATGATAATGCTCACCGTCTCTTATAAAAAATGCGGTTTCTGAAAGGTTATTTTCCTGGGCAATCTTTTGCATTACCTCATCAGGCAGCCATTGAATCAATGGACAAACAGCAGCAGGGTTACCAGAAAAAACCCGATCAGTGAAAGCATCTACCTGGTAAATCTTTAATTTCATAAGGGTT
>JAHEMS010000187.1 GCA_024643595.1 Bacteroidota bacterium | reverse complement strand
TGATATTAGGAGACACACCTACCGCTAAACCAACAAATTGACAAGAAATCGATTCGCCAGAATTGGTAATGACTTCACGTACTCGACCGTTATTATCGCCTTTTATCTCCCTGAGTTCTGTTTCCAGTTTTAAATCAACGTGATGATTCCGTAAATGCCGGCTAATCATATTCGCCTCCTGAATAGGTAATACATTGTTCCAGAATTCCTTTTCACGAACGAGGATGGTAACATTAATATTGCGGGACATTAACATTTCTGCCATTTCCACACCGATTAATCCACCACCCACTATTACTGCATGATTCACTCCTTTTGTAAATTGTTCCATCGTCTGGAGATCCTGATAACTATATAGGCCTTGCACCCCTGATAAGTTCTCACCAGGCCATCCAAATTTGTTGGATATTGAACCGGATGCTATTATGAGTTGATCAAATGGAATCCTGGTTCCGGATTTTAGCCAAAGTGATTTCGATTGGGTATCCACCTTTTCAACATGATCAGATACCAGATCGATTTTGTTCTTTTTCCAGAAAGCATCTTCATACGGTTTGGTATGTTCAAATTTCATATGCCCCATGTAAACATACATGAGTGCGGTGCGCGAAAAGAAATATTTTGTTTCGCTGGAAATAATAGTAATCCTAAAATTACTTCGCTTGCGAATATTACGCGCCGCAGTAATTCCGGAAATACCATTTCCAATAATGACAATCTGTTTCATGCTTCGTGAAAAAATACATTATCCGATGCGCTCAATGTTCTGCATATCATCAATGCTGATCATCGAAAGTACGAAGACAAGGTGAATTAATTGTGCAATTTTCGGATTGCTTACTTCAAACCATCTCGACCGATGGCTTGCTACTTACTTCAGACTTTGAACCTGCAAGGCTATACATCTTATCGTAGTACTCGTGCGCCATACGATTGGAATCAAAAAAAGGTACTACATCCTTCATGCTTTGTTTCATCACGCTCAACCATTCCTTGGGTTTGGAATAATAGAGAGGTACGATATCATTTTCAAGAATAGAAAGAAGCGACTCATTCTCAAGTCTTGCCTGCTCATCATGATCTTCTGTCTTTGCGCGGGGAATAATAAAACTATTTTTCCGATCCTCAGCAAACTCTGGAACCCAACCATCGGGAATTGACAAGTTGATGCTTCCATTCATGGCTGCGGTCATACCCGATGTTCCTGACGCTTCACGATACATGCGTGGAGTATTTAGCCACAAATCAGATCCACGTTTGAGAAGGGCTGAAAGACCCAATTCATATCCTGTGAGGATTGCGCAATTAGTCATGTATTTCGTCTTCCAGTATATGTCGTTAAATATATCAATAGCAGACTGGTCCTCGGGATAAGGCTTGCCAGCCCAAATAACCTGCACCGGATATTTTTTATCTTCAACCAAGTCCACGAATCTCTTAAAATCCTGAATTAATAAATTAGCCCGCTTGTATCCGGCAAAACGTCTTGCCCAAACGATGGTAAGTACATTCTCATCAAAGAGCTTTCCAGTCTGATTGGCTACCACCTGAAACAATTCCTTCTTCAGTTCCTTTTTGCGCAAGACCAGTGCCTTGTCGTTTCCGGATCTTAGTGCACCCTGCAATAGCGCATCGTTCCAATATTTTTCGTTTTGCGCATTAGTTACGGAGGTGATGTTACAAATACCATCGAATCCTTCCCACATATTTCGTGATACCTCACCATGCAGTGCAGAAACTCCGTTAGCTACCCGTGCCATTCGCAATGCTGCCAATGTATAACTCATATTATTGGTATCTGGAGCTGCTAATTCCATTACTATTTCCTTTGGAACATTTTGGAAGGAACTCATCAATTCCATGTAAGAAATAGAATGCTCTTCGTTGCCCGCCTTTTCTGGCGTATGCGTGGTAAACACTACTCTTTTCTTTACTTCATTTAAGTCATTGTGGTACTTATTCAATAAGTAAAAACATAATGGCAGTGCATGACCTTCATTCATGTGATACACTTCAGTTTCCCTACCAATAATATCGAGTAATTTTGCTCCACCAGCTCCCAACAAAATCGACTGTGCTACCCGGGCAGACTCATGTGGATCATATAAACGGTGGCTGATGGTTTGCGCCAGATGATCATTCTCTGGTATATCTGTACTTAGAAAAAACATGGGTACAGTATTAAATACACCCGGCTTTAACAACCAGGTTTTAACCTTCACTTCATGGTTGTGAATGATAATGGGGAAAACTATCCCGGTATCCTCCAGAAAAAAATAATTCTTTTCCGTAAAACAGACTTTCAACGTACCATCAATATTTCTTTCCTGATCGTAATAGCCATACTTCCAAAGAATTCCGATACCGATTAAGTTCTGCTTCAACTCAAAAGCACTTCGCATATGCGAACCTGCCAGAAAACCTAATCCACCACTGTAAATTTTAAGAGACTGATCAATGGCAAACTCCATCGAAAAATAAGCGGCTGGTTTGGTATATCTCTTATCGAACTCGTACGGAAAGAGGGTAGAAAGATTGATCATGTAGGTAGTAGACCGTTTAGGTGATGAAAATGAAGGCGTGAATTTAACAATCCTCAGGGAATCCGATTACAGAAAGTTAATGCAAACGATTGAATTACCTCATAATGCCATGTTTTTTATTGATTCTAAAAGTGAAATTTCAGTCTTTTACATGCGCTAGTGAACCGATTATTAATTTAAGCGTTTTTTGATCCGGATAAATGCCAACATTTTTTGAGGGTGCAGGTGCCAATTTCTTGAGTTAATTTTGTGCTGTGGCAAAAATTATTCTTTTCGTTTTTCAGTTGGTATTATGTGGTAAAGCTTTCTGCCAGCATCAAGATTTCTATTTGGAAGGTCTTGTATTGGAAAAAAATTTTAAAGTAGAAGCTGCCCTCGAAAAATATGAATCAGCCATCCATCAAGATCCCCAACACGCAATGGCATTAATCCATGCAAGTCGCATGCTTTCCAATATTGGTGGCCGGTTACCCAAAAAAGAGGAAGCAAAAAAAATAACATACTATAAAAAAGCAATAGCCTATTCTGAACAATCAATAAAGCTAAAACCAGCAGATCCAGAGTCTCACCTTGCCTATATTATTTCATTAGGATTACAATCTGAAATAAGCACGAGTCCTCAAGAAAAGGTGCGTTACGCCCAAATTATTCATCGTGAGGCTACACGAATCCTTCAAATTGATTCCTCTTTTGCAGAGGCCTATTTCGTTTTAGGCAAATGGCATCATGAACTGGCTCAATTAAACTGGGTCGAGCTGATGGCATGCAAGCTATTTTTCGGTGGATTCCCTGAAGAAATTTCCCTGGATCGGTCATTGAATTATTTCATTAAAGCCAATAATTATAAGCCCAACTACATACTTTTTTTATATGGATTAGCCTCAGCACAACATTCACTGGGTGAAAATGATAAATCCATTCAGACGCTCCAAAAGGCTTTATCACTGCCATTGTCCGAACCAGATGACATAACAAGAAAAGACCGTTGTGAGGCATTATTAAATGAAATCATTCAATAGTCTTGTCATTTCATTTTAAAGCGTATTAACCGTTCATGGTATTTAATATGGATTTTACGGCGCTCAATTTTAATTTGTGTAAATTACTTTTCAACCTATTTATTTTAATCACATGGCCTCTCTTACACTTAAAATCAACAATAAAAACTACACTATTGATGCCGATCCAAAAATGCCATTGTTGTGGGCGATCAGGGATTTAGCTGGACTCACCGGAACGAAGTATGGCTGTGGAATTGGACAATGTGGTGCGTGTACCATTCATTTAGAGGGAACACCGGTACGATCATGTTCCATTCCGGTTACCGCTGCAGCTAATAAAAATATTACCACCATTGAAGGCTTATCCCCTGATAATTCTCATCCTGTTCAACAAGCTTGGATTTTAGAACAGGTGCCACAATGTGGTTATTGCCAGAGCGGACAAATTATGGCTGCAACGGCCTTATTAAAGAAGATGCCTACCCCTGGAGATAAGGATATTGATGTGGCTATGCAAGGTCACATTTGTCGTTGTGGTACTTATCCACGGATTCGTAAAGCGATTAAAACAGCCTCTCTATTAATGGCACAAAAAAGTTCTTCCAAATAAACGTTAATCATGGAAACAACTTCTAAAAATATTTCAAGAAGAAACTTCATTAAGCTTTCTGGTATAACAGGAGCTGCCCTTACTCTCGGATTCCATCTACCATCCCAAGGGAGGGACGCAATCTTTATTAATCCCAGTGCCGCGGGTTCGACAAACACGGAACTCAATGCATGGATTTCGATTGACATTTCAGGAAAAGTTACCATCACGAACCACCGTGCGGAGATGGGCCAAGGATCTTTCCAGGCTGTTCCACAGATCATCGCAGAAGAACTTGAGGTAGACCTTAATAAAGTAGATATCGTATTTGCCGTAGGTAATAGCAAAAAATACGGAAGCCAGGTAACGGGTGGAAGTTCTACGGTGAGGGGTTCCTATAAAAATCTTTTAAGGTTAGGTGCATCCGCCCGCGAAATGCTGATAGAAGCAGCCGCTAAAAAATGGAATGTAAATCAATCCTTATGCTATGCTGAAAACGGCCAGGTAATTCATAAGCCCACGGGAAAGAAATTGGGATATGGCGAGTTAGTCGAAGCTGCTTCAAAATTAGATCCACCAAAAAATGTATTGCTGAAAGACCCGAAAGACTATAAGGTTCTTCGAAAGCCGCTCCCTCGACAAGACAATCCGCAAAAGGTAAACGGCAAGGCCATCTTTGGTCTTGACTTCAAACTTCCCGGCATGATGTATGCAGTGGTGGAGCGTAATCCTCGGTTTGTAGGTACAGTGAAAAGCGTTGACGATTCAGAAACCAAAAAAGTACCTGGCGTTAGACACGTGATCAAAGTAAATCGGGATACTTTTAATAATATGTTTGAAGGCGTAGCGGTAGTAGCCGACAACCTCTGGGCTGCTATGCAGGGTCGGAAAGTGCTCAGGGTAGTGTGGGATGATACCGCTTTTCCTCATCATAGTACAGAACAACTCTATGATAAGATGCGCGAAACAGCTAAAGGTGATATAATTTCTTACCGCACAAAAGGAAACTTTGCTTCTGCCTTTGATAAGGCAGAGAAAAAATTGGAGGCATTCTATGAAACGCCTTATGAATCGCACAGTTGTATGGAGCCGCTTAACTGTACGGCTCACGTTACCGATGATCAGTGTGAAATCTGGGGGCCTATCCAGGCGCCCGACTGGATACAGGGCAACCTTAGTGCTCACTTGAAATTGCCGATAGAAAAAGTAACCGTTAACATGACCTTCCTGGGAGGTGGATTCGGCCGTAAAGCATTTACTGACTATCCTTATGAAGCAGCTATGATTTCTAAGGAAATAAAAGCCCCTGTTCAGGTGCTGTGGACACGTGAAGATGATATGTCCATTGGTCCGTTCCGACCGGGTATGGTATATCATTGTAAAGCAGGATTGAACGGAGGTAAAATTGGCTCTTTTGAAACCAAGATGGCCGGACAGAACATGGGGACACAAGAACCGGGTGCTGACAAGAAAGGATACAACGATAGTGTGACCGAAGGTCTGCTTGAACCCTATTTTAATTCATTTCCTCATTACAGTTTTGGGGATGCCCCACTTGATTCACCAATTCCAGTAATTTGGTGGCGTTCTGTATATGCATCTACCAATAGCTTTGCCTACGAGAGTTTCATTGATGAATTGGCGATTGAGGCCGGTAAAGATCCGTTGGAGTTCCGCAAACAACATTTATGGGAAGAACGTTACCAACAATTAATAGGTAAACTCGAAGAAGTAAGTGGATGGAAATCCCGGAAAAAAAATGAAGGTTTCGGAGTGGCCATAACCGAATGTTTTTCAAGTGTTGTGGGAGAAGTGGTGAAAGTATCCAAAGACGCTAACGGAAAAGTCAAAATCGATAAAGTGTGGGTGGCTATGGACTGTGGATGGTATGTAAACCCAGACATTATTAAAGCCCAGGTGGAGGGAAGCATCGTAATGGCTTTAGGGGCTGCCACCAAGCATGCCACACATTTTAAAGATGGACTGGCTGTTGAAAAAAATTTCAATACCTACGCGATGCCACGGATCAATGAAATTCCGGAGATTGAAGTACACATCATGGAGAATGAAGAAAAAGCCGGAGGTGTAGGAGAACCAGGATTACCACCCTTCACACCTGCCTTGACAAATGCGATTTTTGATTTAACCGGAAAGAGAATTCGTGTGTTGCCTTTTAATCTTGCTGACGTATAATTGTAACTCCATTTTAAATCTATTATGAAGAAACTTGTTTTATCAGGGTTGTCTGTACTTACTATTATTAGTTTTATTTCATTCCAAAAAAAGCCAAAGATTGATCTGGCGGTCAGTTCGGAACGTGGCAAGGAAATATATTTAACAAACTGTGTGAATTGTCATATGGAGCAGGGCGAAGGCCTTGAAGAGATTTTCCCCCCATTGGCCAACTCCGACTATTTGCTAGCTGACAAAAACAGGGCCATTAGACAAACTTTATATGGTGTAACCGGAGAAATGACGGTGAATGGAGTTACCTACAATAGTGAGATGAATGGATTCGAATTGTCTGATGAAGAAATGAGCGACCTGATGAACTATATTTTGAACTCCTTTGGCAATGAAGGTGGAGTGATAACTCCTGAAGATGTTAAGGCCGCAAGGGATAAGTAAGTGTAACAGGTTTTTCAATAAATAGAAACGCTTGTAAAGACGATTCGATTTTATGAGCATATCCTTAAATTATACGTCAATGAGATTTATAACTCTTTTGCTAGTCGTCCTGCTAATAGCTTGTAACAAGCCCGATGAAAAATATACCGGTTGGAGAATTAAAGGTGGAACAGCCGATGGTATTCAATATTCACAACTTGATCAAATCAATAAAGACA
>JAHEMS010000186.1 GCA_024643595.1 Bacteroidota bacterium | reverse complement strand
AACCCAAGAGCTTTGGCTTTCAGACGGAGGTTTACATCTTTTGAGACCAGAATCACTTTTCTTCCCGTCTCTTCTTTCTGTAATACCAGGGCAGAATTTAAAATACGATGATCGGGCTTATCCTCATTAAATACTTTATTGGCATCCACCTGGCTTGTGCCACTTGAATCCATGACTACTTTGAAGTTTCCCTTTCCTTTTCCGTTGATAGGATTCCAGTGGTGAAGCATCTGATCTTTCGCCAACTTGTCAATCAACCGTATAAATTCGCGCGCTTCAAAATTCTTCGTGTCATTGCCCTTCTTGAAATTATCAAGTTCTTCCAGCACGGTAATTGGGATGCCCACATCATGTTCATCAAAGTTTAAGATGCTATTATGTTCGTAGATAATGACAGAAGTGTCGAGGACGAAAATTTTCTTGTCTTTGTCTTTTTTGGCCATAGTGCAGGGTTAAGCTAAAAAAAATGCGAAGACACGTTTCTTACAATGGTGAAAATAACCTTGCAAGTATAAAACGAGTCTTCGCGTCATTAATTCAATTTCGAAATCTAATGAAAGCGGATGAAAAAATACAACGTATTTAAAAATAATATTCGATCAGTGGCTTACCGTATTTGTCGATGGCTGAACCGGGTTTGATTTATTAAGCGATTGAATATAAATCACCTTTTTCAGAGGCTGTGATTTTCAACACATTGGCAAGCACCAATAAAATCAATTTGCGTCTTGCTTTGAATCGATTAAGACCGGATAATTCTTGATAAACCGGTAGGGTGATGGAGGCGTGATGATTGAAATATTCCATTAATTTTTTCTCCGCATCACCAAATGTAAAATGGATATCGCGCATATTTTTAGATCTGCGCACAATCTCCTGCATTTCGGGGCTGGCTTTTATACTCATGTCTTTCACCCTGACAAAACTTTGACGATTATTTTTATCAATTACCAGAAAATGTGGCCGTTTTGAGCTGGGTGGAATGTCAAATCGAACAACATATTTTTTTTCTGAAATTGCGATGAAGGATTCTTTATAAAGAAGTACCGGTTTGCAATAATGTTTTATAGCCTCACAAATAGCCTGACCTTCTTCCTCAGGATATTTTACTCCAGGAATTGAACCATCATCGTCTACACCAATTATTAAGGTCCCTCCTTCGGTATTGGCAAATGCGATAAGTTCCCTGACAATTTTTTCAGGATAGGCTGCTTTTCTTTTAAATTCAAGTTGCAGGCCTTCCCCTTCAGCGACCAGTTTCTTTAGCTCACGGCTATCGTGTAGGTTAACGTTTGCGGCCTCTGAAATTCTCATCATCGTCCGGTTCGTCTTCATCGCCTCCCGGTAAGTTAAACATGCTGCTGAGCAAATCTTTGAATTGTAAGCCTGAATTAAGGGTATGTTTGCTGATCAGGCTATATTCGGCCAGGCCATGTAAGGCAAATTCCATCATGAAAAATTTCAGATTGGAAGGGATATTTTTTTGATAATCATTAACAAGATCGGAAAGTCCGGGAACGGATTTCAACGTCTTTTCAAAATCCTGATTGGTCATATTCTGCAGAAGATCAATGGTGTTCCCATCACCAAACCATTCTGTAATTTTTTTATAAGGACTTTTCTCCTTCTGTTTTCTAAACTTGTCGGGATCGGGGAAGTAGTTTACAAACTGAGTACGAATCGCTTTGCCTACCAGATTTTGAGCAACCAGACCTGGTCCTTCCTGTTGGCCTTCATAGACCAATTCAACTTTGCCGGTGATGGCAGGGACAACTCCAATAAAATCAGCAATACGTACTCCTGTATTTTTGTCGTGATTGATCAGTGTCCTTCTTTCAGCAGAGGCGATCAGCGTTTCGAAAGCAGAGATGGTTAAGCGTGCGGAGACACCACTTTTAGCATCTACATATTCACTCTTTCGCGCTTCAATGGCTATCTGTTCAATTAGATCCTTCGCTATTTCATTTACAGCTACCAGATTTTTTTGTTCTTCACGAACGTGGGCTTCCTGATGGGTGATTTTTTTTCCAATTTCAATAGTTTTAGGATAGTGGGTAATGATTTGGCTATCAATTCGATCTTTTAATGGAGTAACAATACTGCCACGATTTGTATAATCCTCGGGGTTGGCGGTAAATACAAACTGAAGGTCAAGATGTAGTCTTATTTTAAAACCACGAATCTGAATGTCGCCCTCCTGAAGGATATTGAAAAGGGCGACCTGGATGCGCGCTTGCAAGTCGGGCAATTCGTTGATCACAAAGATGCAGCGATGCGATCTTGGAATGAGTCCGAAGTGAATGACACGTTCATCCGAATATGGCAGTTTGAGTGAGGCAGCCTTAATTGGATCCACGTCTCCAATCAAATCAGCAATTGATACATCGGGGGTTGCAAGTTTCTCAGTATAACGTTCATCCCTATGCAGCCAGGCAATAGGAGTTTCATCACCAAACTCCTTTAACTTATCTTTTCCATAGCGTGAAATTGGATGAAGAGGATGATCATTGAGTTCAGATCCCTCAATTACCGGAACATATTCATCCAAAAGCTGAACCATAAGTCTTGCGAGACGAGTCTTTGCTTGACCACGTAAACCGAGCAAGTTTATGTCATGTCCAGCCAGAATAGCTCTCTCCAGATCAGGAATTACGGTTTCTTCGTAACCCCATATACCTTCAAATACTTTTTCGCCTTTCTTTAGACGGGAAACAAGGTTATCGCGCAATTCAAGTTTTATGGATTTATAATGAAGGCCAGAACTTTTTAATTGGGCAAGTGTGCTAATTTTTTTAATGTCCATGAATTTTTTTGAATCGGTTGGCTTGTTAAAGATTTTTTGTGCGATTTCTTTTAAAGTCTTCAAATACGAGATTACCTAAGCCCTGCAGGCTGCTGTAATAAGCGTTACCATTGTTGGCTTTGGTGAACTCTCGCACAAAAGCTTTCAGGTAGGGATCAGTTGCAATCATGAAAGTGGTCACCGGTATTTTTAGTTTTCTAAGTTGTGCAGCCAGTGACAACGTTTTAGTCAGGATTTTCTGATCAAGACCGAAACTGTTTTTATAATAGTTGATGCCCTGTTTGATACAGGTGGGCTTGCCATCAGTAATCATGAATATTTGCTTGTTCGCGTTTTTTCTCCTCCGCAAAATATCCATGGCCAGTTCAAGTCCTGCAACCGTATTCGTATGATAAGGCCCAACTTGCAGGTATGGCAGGTCTTTGATTTCAATCTGCCAGGCATCATCACCAAACACAAGAATATCCAGCGTGTCTTTAGGATATTTTTTTGTAATAAGTTCGGCTAGCGCCATCGCTACTTTCTTCGCAGGCGTGATACGGTCTTCGCCATACAAAATCATCGAGTGAGAAATATCAATCATCAAGATGGTGGAGGTTTGTGTTTTGTACTCACTCTCAACCACTTCAAGATCATTTTCCGTCATGAAGAAATCTTCGAGGCCATGATTGATTTGTGCGTTGCGTAACGAATCGGTTACTGAAATTTGCTCTAACGTATCACCAAATTCATATTCACGAATGTCAGTAGTAGCCTCATCACCTCGCCCACTATGATAGGTTTTGTGTTCCCCCGTTTTTGTTTTTTTTAGCTTCCCAAAAATTTCTTCAAGCGCGGATTGCCTAAGATTTTGTTCACTTTTGGCTTTCAACTTAAATTCTCCATTAGGCCCTTCCTCGGCGATATAGCCTTTTCGTTTTAGGTCATCAATAAAATCGCCCATACCATAGTTTGGATTGGTGAGATTATATTGTTTGTCAACTTCCGTCATCCATTGCAATGCTTCACCAACATTACCGGAAGTCAACAGCACCAATTGCATAAATATTTTCAAGAGGCGTTCAAAATCGCTTTTCCCATCATCTTTCGGAGGTTCAAATTTTGAAAAGCGATGTCCTAGCATGTTTATCTGTTTGTGTTATACGTCTAACCCGGTAAAGCTACATTCTGTTTCCAGTTTTATTTTATTTGCACAAACAATAATGATGATAAAATGAAATGTGGAAATAATTCTTAATTCACGTTTGGGCTACTTCCAGATCGCTTGATGAATTATTGCTGCCTTTACCGGCATTCGCCGTCATTGTTCCGTAAATGTAATCCCATAAAGGAGAAGAGACTCCAAAAACAACTTCTCCATCCTTATAGTGATGAACACTATGATTTATCCAAAGTGCTTTTAGAGCGTTTTTTGGAGGAGGATAGGCGTGCACCATATAATGCACTGAAAGGTATGCGGCATAACCAACAAGGAATCCGGGTAAAAATGCGAATACAAAAACACCCATAATAACTTTTAAAATCAATAGGAGCAATGTTGCTATGGTTATGCTCAATAATGGTGGCATGGCTAGCCTATCTTTGTCTTTTGGAAATTCATGATGCACACCATGCATGATATACTGCATTTTTATCCTTAAGTCGGTGTACGTTTTCATGTGAAACAAATATCGATGAACCATGTATTCTACCCAGGTAAAAGCCAGCATGCCGATCATGAAGAGAAATATCGTTGTGCCAGCAGTCAAGCTCGTGTGCTGGGTATTCCAATACAGTAAACAACCTGCATAGGAAAAGAAAATGATAAGTGGAATTGAAATGTGGGTTCGGCTAAGTCGTTCAAAAAAAGGGTTTTCAAAAAGTTGCTTGGTTCCCTTGTACTTTGGCTTTATTTCGGTATTCATAATACAAAAATTTAGTCCAGGAATAATATTTCAAACTTCAAACTGCCATCACAGCATTGATTCGACTGACCGTTGTGCAGCTTTCTCCAATACTTTTTCATAATAACGTTCATACAACGGAAGTATGTTGGTGATATCGAATTCTTTTGCACGGGCAAGCGCACGTTCTTTGAATTTGGGCAGGTTGTGTTTATCTAATACATATAATGCATTTCTAGTCATATCATCAACATCGCCAATATTGCTCATAAACCCGGTTATCCCTTGTAATTGTAATTCTGGCAAACCGCCAGTATTGGTTGAAATAACGGGTACTTCACATGCCATGGCCTCCAGGGCTGCTAATCCGAAACTTTCCTTTTCCGAAGGCATTAAAAAGAGATCGGCCACAGACAAAACCTCTTCAACGGCCTCTTGTTTACCTAAAAAGCGCACAGCATCGCTGATTGCCAGATCACGTGTCATTGTTTCAACAAAGGTGCGTTCTGGTCCATCACCAATTAATAATAGTTTAGAGGGGATTTCTTTATGAATGTTATTGAACACCTCAATGACGTCATTCACGCGCTTCACTTTTCTAAAATTAGAAGTATGAACAATCAACGCTTCGCCATGAGGACAAATCGCTTTTTTAAAATGATCCTTTTTTTGCTTTTTGAATTTTTCCAGATCAATGAAATTCGGTATTACTTCGATATCCCTCGTTATTTTAAAGGATTGATACGTTTCTCTCTTTAAATCTTCTGATACGGAAGTGACACCATCGGATTCATTGATGCTGAATGTGACAACCGGTTCATAGGATGCATCTTTTCCTACTAATGTGATGTCAGTGCCATGTAGCGTGGTTACTACTGGAATATAAATGCCTTTGGTTTTTAAAATTTGCTTCGCCATGTAGGCTGCAGAAGCGTGTGGGATGGCATAATGAACGTGAAGCAAATCTAATTTTTCGTTTATTACTACACTTACCATTTTACTGGCCAACGCCAGCTCATAAGGGGGATATTCAAACAAAGGATAAGAGTGGAACTCAACTTCATGATAAAACAAGTTCTCGTTAAGGAAATCAAGCCTGCTCGGCTGACTGTATGTGATAAAATGAACTTCATGTCCTTCTTTGGCGAGCGCCTTACCTAATTCTGTGGCAACCACCCCACTACCACCAAAAGTGGGGTAACATACGATTCCTAATTTCATGAATTTCATATTGTTTGTAACGATCTCTTTCCTGAAGACTTTGTATTAACTTGTTTTCCTATCGTTTAGTTTCGGCAGATGCACTAATAAATGGCAATATTTGGTCGAAATTATCAGTATTGCCTGTAATCAAAAATAGCTTTATAGATTACTTCCTGTATACGTGGACGAATATTGGCAATTAATAGTTTATTATTTGTCATATCCGGATGAACTCTATTGGATAAGTAGATAAATACAAGATTAAATTCCGGGTCAACCCAAATGCAGGTACCCGTAAAGCCTGTATGCCCGAAAGTTTTATTAGAAGCGTATAATGTGGTGGGCCCATTCCAGTCACTGGCTGTCGGTTTATCCCATCCCAATCCGCGCCTGCTAGGTTCATATTGTTTGGTGGTAAAAAACTCAACAGTTTCTGGTTTATAATAACGATGATCGCCATAACTGCCTTTTTGCAACAGCATCTGACCAAGTTTGGCCAGATCATTGGCTGTTCCGAATAATCCGGCATGGCCAGCAATTCCACCATGCATGGCTGCTCCCTGATCATGAACATATCCGGTTAGTAATTTTTTTCTGAATAAGATATCGTTTTCTGTCGGTGCGATTAGATAATCCGGAAATTTCCTTAAGGGCAAATAACCTAACGCATAGGCGCCTAATGGATCATACAGGTTTTGTTCAAGAAATTCTTCCATAGGTTGATTAAGGATTTTCTCAGCTAAATGTTGCATTATATAAAATCCCATATCGCTATACACATAATTATATGTAGTTCGAGGTGGTTTTTCACGCACCTTAGCTTTAATAATCCAGTTCCATAAGCTGTCTTTTATTGTTTTGTATGCAAAAAGGCCATCAGCAACGGGATAAGGGTAATCTGCGCTTCTTGTTGAATTATAATATTGCGGAAGTTGTGTTCCATTTTTTACCGTTTGCGACCAAAATGGAAGGAATGGCCATAGCCCTGCCTGGTGAGTAAGAATATCTTTTATGGTAAAGTCTTTCTTATTTGAATTCTTAAGTTCTGGAAGGTATACGGAGACTTTCTTGTTTATATCAATAAGTCCCTTTTCATACATAAACATTACCGTTT
>JAHEMS010000185.1 GCA_024643595.1 Bacteroidota bacterium | reverse complement strand
TAGCTAATTCGCTTGCTTTGGATTACCCATTATAAATGTGATTAGGCATTTATAATGGAAAATTATTTTGAATCAGAAGATTGGTTGGAGTGATATAATTTTTACTTAAATGACTATTTAGTAAATAATCGTAAAAAAAATATCAATCATAGTTTGAATACACAATACAGATTTATTCGAGATGTTCCTTCAATATGTGAAGGTTTGCTTGTGTATGGAAATTGGTTGCCGGGATGATGAGGTAGGTTAAAGGCAACCCGGTTTATATGGCCGTAAATAAGAAGAGAAAAAATTTTATCATTTTCACGCTCTTCTTCATTTTCATTTAGCTGCTCGGCAAAAAAGGTAAAAAAGAGATCAGGATGTTGCCATGAATTTACCTGTGAATGTATGTCTGGCTTGGCATGAATTTGATTAGAATCAGACGGATATACAGGGCTAAGAAATTCGAAAAGAAATAGGAGAGTGAAAAAGAACTTTAGAAACCGGTTTCTGCGAAGTGGCATACAACTGAAATATACACCTTAATTGCATTATTTTCAAAATATTTTGAACAGGGGTAATGGAATGAAAATGTGACCTTGAAAGCTTAGCGAAGGTTTGGTTGAATGGTGGTATGCTGCTATAGAAATCCTTTGAGAAACTTCTGGAGTTTCTCAATCTCCATTTTTTTAATGGCTGGAAAGTTGGCGATCCTAAAAGTAGCGTTCTTTAGCGAGCCGTAGCCATCACCCAATATCAACCCCTTAGCTTTAGCCTTTTTTTTGATCTCGGCAATTAATTCTGGCTTACCAGTAAGAGCAAGGACCGTGTCAGAAAGAACGTCCTGATTGTTAATATATAATTTCAGGTTAGTTGATTTTCTAATGAATTTTTTCCAAACATGTGAACGGTTTTTGATTTTATGATCAACAAACCCAATTGGTTTTCTCTTTTTTAATACCCTCATCAATAAATAGATGCCCAGCACATTTGGGGTACAGGGGGTTTGACATTTATCCATCATCTCGTTGATAAACATCAAACTGTTGTAATGGCTTACCTCATGGATTGATTGGGCTTGCTGCAAGGCACGTGGCGAACAAATTATGACGGCCAAACCGGCTGGTAATCCGAAACATTTTTGAACAGAAGCAAACCAGACATCAGCTGTTTTAAAGTCCAAATAAATTCCCGCCATGCTGGAAGTCGCGTCTACCGCGATGATTGCCTTTGGATTTTCTTTTTTGATTATTGAGATGGATCGCCTGCTTAATTGTGTGCCATTGCTAGTTTCATTTTGAGTGAGACAAATTACCTCAGTCTGTAAATTTTTAAGAGATGAAGTGTCCAGGCTGGCTGCTGGATTGAAATAAATATTTTCTGCCTGAGGGCGCAAGCGTTTCGTATAAGTATACCATTTTTCTCCAAAAGCGCCATTATAAATATGAGTGCTTTTCTCCCGAATAAGTGATTGGGCGATGATCTCCCAACATTCAGTGGCAGAGGAAGCAAAGAATACAGAGTATGAACTGGGAACATCAAGTTTTTCTTTGATCAGGGTGATGGTATTTTTACATAACAACATGAATTCATCACTTCTATGGTTCATACTTAAGATTCCTTGATTATAGGCGTCATCAACAAACCTGGGAATGTTATCATAAACACGAGAAGGGCCAGGGTAGAAGGAGATCATTGGATGTGAATTTGACAATAAAGGTAAAATAATAGCTTGAGGAAGCTGTTTAATTGAATTTATTCATATAAAGAAATAAATATGGTTTATGGAAATAATGAATACCGGCTAAAGGCTTTGGTAGAAAGATGCCCTATTATTTTATGATAGAGGACCTTGTTTGAAAATGGAATATAAGTTCGAGATGCGAAATCGTTACGGCCAGATAACGCAAATCCCATGGGTTGGAGGATACATATTTTTCCCATTTTGGTATTGAAAATTTTGACATCTCTCTAGTCATTTAATATCCTGAAAATGATTATTTTAGTTTTATTGATTTTGTGATTTTAAGGAATTCAACCCCATCCATGCCATTTCACTTAAACTTTAAATAATATGGATTTAATACAAACCTCCAATTTAGTAGAAGAAGCTATCAGTGCACTTAAAGTTGATCCCGCACTTTGTCGTGGTAAGAATCAGGGACAATGGTCAATCATTTATAAAGGATCCACGGTATGGATTGACGTTTTTAATTTTCCGGCAACTCCGGATCGCTGGTATTTCCAGGTGATGAGCCCACTTTTGGCCGTTCCAGATAAAAATGTTGAAAGCTTTTATCAGAATTTACTGGAAGTTAATCACACGTTATTTGGTTCCTGGATTTGTAAAAAGAATGACTGGACATATGTCATGTTTTTAAGAGAAGCGGCAGGTCTTGACCTTAGTGAGATAAATGCCACATTCGACCGGGTTGCCTTCTATTGCAGCGATTATAAAGGGAAACTACAATTTAAATTTGAAGGAAGCTGGTTACCCAAAACTACCGATCGCCCTTCCGGCGGATCTGATACCTAGTTGAACCATAGTAACTTATTGTCATTGATACTCATTCAGGACTTTATTCAGGAATTCTCCATAAAAGGCTATGCCAATAAAAATCCCTGGGAAATCGTAAAGGGTTTATCACAGATCATTACTGAAATTATTTCGGACTTGGGGGACGATTTTTCTGTGCATGAGGGAATTGCGATTCATAAGTCTGCGATGGTTGAACAAGGAGCCGTACTAAAACCACCCGTCATTATTGGCGCTAAAAGTTTTATCGGAGCGCATGCATACTTTCGCGGTGGGGTATTCATTAGCGATGATGTGGTGATCGGGCCAGGATGTGAGATAAAATCAAGTGTAATTGGTGCCCATAGCCGAGTCGCTCATCTAAATTTTATTGGCGATAGCCTTATTGGCAGTTATGTCAATTTTGAGGCAGGTGCGATTACGGCCAATTATCACAATGACAAAATTGATAAACGAATCTTCGCAGTTCATCTTTCAACGGTAATAGATACTGGGGTGGATAAATTTGGATCGCTGGTTGGAGACCATTCGAAGATTGGAGCGAATGCGGTCCTATCGCCAGGCACAATATTACCAAAGAATTCGGTGGTCGGGAGATTACAATTGGTTGATCAAATGAAGTGACAAAGCTTACAAGACTTTCCTTTATTGACCCTTATATAAATTCAGACTTATCCCCCGTGAAGGTTAATGTGAGATGATGCATAGCTCGCGTGCATGCTATGTACAGCATTCGTTTATCGACATCAGTTTGATAATTGCGCACGGAAGCAAATGGGATAATTACTTCATCAAATTCTAATCCTTTTGCCAGGTGCGCAGTCGTAATGATTACTCCATCATTATAAGAAGTACTGTCCGCCGTGAGCAGGTAAACACCAGGTGCTTTTACTTCCTGGTAAACAAATTCTGCCTGTTTCATTGTTTTGCAAATGATACCCATGGAAGGGTGTGCTGAGTTTTTGAAATCCGAAATTAATTTTTTGATTTCTTCAATTTCCTGCGCGTTACTCTTCAAGCCTTTCACGACAGGTTCTTGTCCATGTCGTTCAAGAGGAATTAAGTCTGGGTTGTGGGAAATACGCTGAGCAAAAGAGCTGATCTCGTAGGTAGATCGATAGCTTCTGTAAAGTTTCACAGTATCGCCCTGGGGGAATACCTGTTCAATACTTTCTGCGGATGAAGCACTGTGTGGATTTACGGTCTGGTTGATATCACCTAATATGGTTTTTTTACATTTAAATAAACGAGACAAAACAGAATATTGAACGGGGGTATAGTCCTGCATTTCGTCTACTAATAGATGTTTAACATGATCGAAGGCCTGTACACCTTCAAGCCGGATCTTACAATAGATTAGCGGAAATACATCAGAATATTCCAACTTATCTCCGGCCATTCTGAATAGGGCTGGTTTATCAACCCACCTATAAAAATTTTTGTAGATGTCCAGAAGATTATCGGTTTTGAAAATACGGGGCATGGCTTGCCAAATCTGTGATTTTTCGTGACCTGTTAACTTTCGTTGTACTTCATTTCTTACATATTGTTGAATATCTTTAACTACTTCTGGAGTACGCTTCAATAATGGTATTCGATGGTAGGCTTTGAACCGTTCAAGAATAAATGGAAAAGGAACCACTGTTTTTCCTACCCGTAATTCGAGGAAACTGAAGAAATTATTTTCGAGGTGTATGATATACTGGTTTAGCTTACTTAAGAATTCAAACGTTGATTTGAACTTGATGCGTTCAATGTGATCTTCATCGTGTCTTTCGAGCAAGAGTGAAACCTGTTCGAAAAAACGCTGAAACTTATATTTATCCTCGAGCACATCACTGGCCAGTTCTTCCATCCCCATTTCAGGAATCTGTTCCTCACCCAGCTCGGGAAGTACGTTGGATATGTAATCGGCAAATACTTTGTTGGGGGAGATGATCAGAACATCTTTTGCTTTGATCTCGTCCCGAAAGCGGTAGAGTAAAAAAGCAACACGATGAAGGGCAATTGAAGTTTTACCTGAGCCGGCAACTCCCTGGATGATCATGACCTGTGCCGTTTCGTTTCTGATCACCTCATTTTGATCTCGCTGGATGGTAGCAACAATGGTCTTCATCCGGTCGTCACTTGATTTGCTTAATTCCTTTTGTAAAACGTCATCGTGGATGTTAACATCGTTTTCAATCATGAATTCCATATTGCCTTTACGGATTTTGTATTGACGTTTTATCGTGATCATTCCGGCGATTTTCCCTGAAGGCGTGTTGTACCAGGCATCACCAAGTTCGAAATCATAAAACATGGAGGAGATAGGAGCACGCCAATCATATACTAAATTGGTGCGTGACGCTTCATCCGTGAACGTATGGATACCAATGTAGATGGGCGTGTATTGGCCACGCTCATTCGGTGTAAAATCTATTCGCCCGAAATAAGGGGATTCGCACAGTTTCTGCAATTTACTTTTTCGCGCTACTACTGATTCTCCCGTATTTGCAATTCGGTTAATAGATTGTCCAGCTGCCACCAGGTCTGCTTCGTCCATTCCCGATTTATGTTCGTGGAGATACTCTTTATTCTGTCTGAGTTCGGTGTCGAATTGCCTAACCCGATCTTCTGTTTGGCGGATTGTGTCCAACAGCTTTTCTTTGATCACTTCCAAATATTCTCTTTCTTCCTGTTCTGTTCTATGAATCATGACACCGTTTTTCACTGAAAATAAACAGCAAAGTTACGGTACTTATTTAATATTTGTTTTGGCGAAACGGTAAGCAGTTATCGAGGCTTTACCAGACTCTTATTGATTGATAATCAGCAGATGTTGAATTGCCATGGCATAACCTTCCATGCCAAAGCCAGTTATTAATCCCAGACATTTAGATGTAATCAGGCTTTTGTGGCGGAATTCCTCACGGGCATAAACATTGGAAATATGGACCTCAATAACCGGTGTTGTAATAGCGGCAATAGCGTCATGTATGGCCACTGATGTGTGAGTATAAGCACCAGCATTTAATATGACACCATCGAAGGTAAATCCGATTTCATGTAACTTATTAATTAAATCACCTTCTACATTAGATTGATAGTAGAATAGTTCAACATCAGGGAAACGCACTTTTAGTTTTTCAAAGAATTCTTCAAAGGATAGTTTGCCATATGTTTCAGGTTCACGTTTACCGAGTAAATTGAGGTTAGGACCATTGATGACTTGAATCTTCATGATTCGAAGTTAAACGCAAAATCAATAATAGTAATAAGACAGAAGAGAAATTTTATAGATTGATGTCCACAGATAAAGTAGGATCGGCCATAATCGAGAATTCTATCGGGTTAGAAATAATTTGCACATTTGTATAGTGAAGAACTGGGAAACTCATATCAAGCAGTTTGGCAGCTACCTTAAGCTGGAACGATCGCTTTCTTTCAATTCCATTCAGGCTTACCTACGGGATGTAGCAAAGCTTGCACAATTCATTGAAATGAAATATACAGGTATCAGTCCGCTAGTTATTTCTTCGATACACCTTCAGGCATTCCTGCAATATATAAATGAGTTGGGGATGAGTGCCTTCAGCCAGGCTCGGATTCTCTCCGGCATCAAGGCATTTTATAAATACCTTCTTTTTGAGGAAATGATTGAGAAAGATCCAACAGCCTTAATAGAAGGACCTAAGCTGGGCAGGAAATTACCTGACACACTTGATTATGAAGAGATTGTAAAAATGTTTGAAGCTATTGATCTATCAACCCCCGAGGGAGGCCGCAATAGAGCGATGTTGGAAGTACTTTACTCATCCGGATTACGTGTGTCAGAATTGGTAGAACTTAAAATTGGTAATGTCTATTTTGATCTTGGGTTTTTGCGCGTAATAGGGAAGGGAAATAAGGAAAGGTTGGTACCCGTTGGAAAGGATGCATTGAGGTATATCAAAATTTATGTAGAGGAGATTCGTGTACACGTTCCGGTTCAAAAGGGATCAGAGAGTCATGTCTTTTTAAATCGAAGGGGAAAAAAGATATCACGGGTAATGGTGTTTATGATCATTAAAGAACTGGCGGTCGCCATTGGATTGCATAAAATAATTAGTCCTCACACTTTTCGTCATTCCTTTGCTACGCATTTAATAGAAGGGGGAGCTGATTTGCGTGCCGTACAGGAAATGCTCGGCCATGAGTCAATCACCACCACTGAAATTTATACTCATCTTGACAGGGATTACCTAAGGCAGGTAATTCAGGAGTTTCATCCGCGTAGTTAGTGAACTGAACGGCTATATACGCAAGTATGGCTTTTTTGCCTTGCAAAGATTTTTCCTTGCTTCTACCATTGCCAGATGTTAAGGTCAAAAATCCACGGCATGAAAAATATATTATTAATAGGCGTACTTATTTTGGTTTCAACTTTTTCGGTTGCGCAGGGTACATTAGGTAATGGCAGGAAACAGTTTAATGCCGGGCTTGGGTTTTCAGATTGGGGCGTTCCCATTTATGCTGGATTGGACTTTGG
>JAHEMS010000184.1 GCA_024643595.1 Bacteroidota bacterium | reverse complement strand
GTTGGGTGGTACCTGGCAAGACAGAACTCAATTTCGAAGTACCGTTAGGGGAAATGGTTTTGCTAAAGAAGCACTTACATACCTGACTTCGGCCGCCACTATTTATGGTGGAGATTCGTATCGAGCTGATTACTCTCTTAATTCATTGTTCGGAAGAGTAAATTATGCCTATCATGAGAAATATATTGCATCTGTCTCGGTTCGAAGAGACGGATCGTCAAGATTTGGAGCTAATCAGAAGTATGCAACCTTTTATGCTGTTTCAGCTGGTTGGAATTTCTCCGATGAAAACTTCATGGAAAGATTTACGTGGCTAAGTTTAGGGAAACTTCGGGCATCTTATGGAACCACTGGAAGTGACGCCATCGGAAATTTCACCTATGTCGGTGCATGGAGTGGAGGAGCTAATTACCTGGATAATCCTGCTTTTGTTCCTACGCAGATTGCCAACCCTAACTTGAAATGGGAAAATACAACTACCATCGATGCGGGCATCGAGTTGTCATTATTTGAAAGCAGGGCCAATGTGAGCATAAATTATTTCAGGAAGAATACGAATGATCTTTTGTTCTTTGCGCCACTTCCGAATACAACAGGGTTTAATGGAGTTTGGGATAACATAGGTGAAATTCAGAACCAGGGCATTGAAGTAGAATTGGGAGGAACGGTGATTAATACCAGCTATGGTTTTAACTGGAAGTTGAATGGCAATATCTCGTTTATGAGAAATAAGGTATTGTCGTTGATCGATGATAATTTTGTGCGATCAGGTTTCGCCAGTATCTATCAGGTGGGTAAACCGCTTAATACTTTTTATGGATTGAAATTCCTGGGCGTTGATCCAGCCACTGGTGAATCTATATTCCAGGATACCAATAATGATGGGGTTGTTAATATTAATGACGAAACCGTTATGGGAGATTACCAGCCTGATTTTCTTGGCGGGGTGACTAATACTTTTACCTATAAGGGAATTACGCTTGACGTATTCTTCCAGTTTGTTCAGGGCGTTGATGTTTATAACAACACGTTGCAATTCACCACCAATCCCGCTGCGAACTGGGGAATGACAACCGAGATGAGAAGACGTTGGAAACAACCCGGCGACATCACTGATATACCCAAGGCACTTAATTCAAGTGGACTTAATAGTTCGGATAACAGTCGTTTCATATCGGATGGATCCTACCTGCGCTTGAAAAATATTACGCTCGCTTATGATTTGCCCAAGAATATAGTATCAAAGGCTAAACTCAGAAGTGCAAGAATCTATGCCACAGGTCAGAACTTACTTACTTTCACCAGGTATAATGGAGCTGATCCTGAAGTAAGCGTTTTTGCAAATACTAATACTGCTCAGGGAACCGACTTTTTAACATTCCCTCAAAGCAAGATGTATCAGTTTGGTATTAATATTGGATTTTAAATATCAAAGACATGAAAAAATTTAGATATATAATTATAGTATTCACTTTCATCGCCTTTGGATGTGAAGATTATCTCGACAAACAGCCATATGATATCATAACCGATGATATTGTGATTTCATCCGCTGAGGATGCTGAGTCAGTGCTCTTAGGTGCATATAGTGCAGTTCAAGCTGATGGTGCGTATGGAAATCAGATCGTTGGATCAACAGGCACGTTAAGTGATGAATTGGTCCATACCGGTTCATTCCCAACTGTTGCAGAATTTGATAACAATGCCGTATTATCAAATAATGTTACACTTCAAAACTTGTGGGCAGCGTACTATGCCGGCATTTATATAACGAATGTGTTAATTGAGCGTGTTGAAACAATTACTATCGATGCCAACAAGAAAAAACAGTTAGTAGGTGAAGCAAAATTCCTTCGCGCGTTAATGCATTTTGATTTGGTTAAGTTATTTGGAGGAATACCCTATGCGATTACTTCCGATTTATCAACGTTAAGAACTATTGACAGGACTTCTGCTACTGACGTTTATACTGAACTAATTAAAGAATTGAATGAAAGTGTAAGTCTACTCGCCGGAGTTGATCATGGAAATAATAAAAGAGCTAATCAATGGGTAGCAAAAGCACTGTTAGCAAGGGTATACCTTTACAGTGGTAATAAGTCACAGGCAGGTGTTGTCGCCAATGATATAATAGAAAATGGACCTTACTCACTTGAAACAAATTATGCGGATGTATTTAAAGGTGATTCTGATGAAGTACTATTTGAGGTATTTTTCAGTGTTCAGGATCAAAATGCAATGGCCTTCTGGTTCAGAACTGATGGTCGTTATGAGTATGGACCAAGTCCACAGATACAAGCTGCTTTTGAGGCAGGTGACGCAAGAGCAGCAATGGTTGAACCAGTTGGTGATGGTCGTTTCCAGGTAGCTAAGTACACGGATCGTGCAACGGGTACCGACCAGACTGTGGTATTGCGCTTGGCTGAAATGTATTTGATACGTGCAGAAGCAAATTTGGGTAATGCTCAAGCCGATGATGATATCAATACATTAAGAACCCGGGCAGGATTGACGGGTATCTCGGGTGTTGGCCTGGATGAGGTGTTGCAGGAACGTTTTGTTGAGTTGTGTTTTGAAGGACATCGCTGGACTGACTTGACCAGAACAGGAAAAGCGGATGTAATTATGTCTGTGATTAATCCAACCAGCTGGCAGTCTACCGATGTGCTGATGCCCATTCCACAGCGGGAGATACAGCAGAATTCTACACTAGCGGGTAAACAAAATCCTGGTTATTAATTTAAACTTAATACAGAAATGAAAAATACAATTTCTAAAATAGCCTCAATAGCAATCTTGTTTTTTGCTACATTCATGGTTGCCTGTGAAGAGGAGCTAACTGTATTTGATGGTCCTTACCATGTAAGATTTACGACCACCTCATCAACGCTTGATGAAAATAAAGCGGCTGGTGGTATTATTAAACTTCACTTTGCTGGAGCAAAGCAAAGTGCAGCAATTGATGTTAAATTAACAGTAGAAGGGGGCCAGGAAGGGGTAGATTTTGTTTTCCTTGAAGGGGGAACATCGTTAACGATACCTGCAGGTGATTTCTTCACGAGTTTCAAAGTAGCTGCGGTAGATAATGATTTGAATGACGGTAATAAGACTATCGTATTCACTTTAGAATCAGTATCCGGAGGATTTGATGCAGGTTTTGGTTTGGTGGGGAAGAAGTATACGCTGACTATTAAAGATGACGATTGCGCCACACCGAGTCTTGAAGGAAAGTACTTGGTATATAACCGTGATTCCAGCCCAGCGAGTTGTGGAAATCCAGCAAACGATGGTGATCTGACTTATGAATCTACAGTTACTTTAGTGAGTGAAGTTGGTGATGTTAGAACATATGATGTGTCGGATGTTACGGGTGGATTATATGCCCTTTGCTATGGAGATGGAGAGAATCCAGGACAGATTACCACGAAAAGATTTACCATTACTTTGGATGCCCAACCAGACGTGGTTTATGGTGGTGATGAGTTTAATGGAACCGGATTAATGGATTGTGCTGGTAATTTTACATTAACTTGGTCCAACGGATATGGAGATAAGGCAACATCGTACTATACAAAGAAAAAGTAGATTAGCTGAATCTGGAATTTATTTATAAAGAAGGGCGTTTGTCTGTTACAAAGGGCAAATGCCCTTTTTAATTGTTCAAAGAGTGTTATGAAAAAAAATTGCATTTTATTTCTCATTTTTATTTCAAGCAATGGTATTGCTCAAAATATATACTCTAGTGGGGCTGGCAGTGGTGTTATGTTATTAAAACCAATAAATGAAACTTCGCCACGAAACTTGAAAAGGGGAAGTTATATAGGTCCTCATGTGTTAGGAGATTCAGTAACCATGGCTATAAATAATTTTGAAAAGGAGTATGTCTATTTCAAGCCTACTTCAGGAGCTTATGCCGTGGAAGAAAAAATAATAGTCAAACAAAATATTTATAAAAAGGTCCACGACTTTGATAGGTATATCGTCAAATCCTTTCAATCTGATTTTTCTTCAAAACAAGAGCTTACCAATAGACTGCTTACGGTTATTAATGTAGGAACTAAGCTTTTGAATTTTGATACTCAGCAGGTCGAACGTGAAATAAAGAAACTGGGACCAGTTGAGTTTGAGAAATATTTGTTAAATCTCCAATTCTGATAAATGTTTTTATGAGACAGCGAATTCTGATCATTGTTTGTTTTGTTTCCTTTTTTGAAAACGTATTGGCACAGATGGAGATCCGCCACTCTGAAACTATTACCTGTGGAATTGATCATTCAGGAAAACGAAAAGTAGCCTCCACCGCAAGAATCTTGTCAACAAATAAAAATAGCCAATCGGGTAGAGTTCAGGCAGGTGGTGCCATTTTTGATGTTAAGTACTCGGGATTTACAGTGGAAGCAAAAAATGCATTTCAATATGCGGTAGATATTTGGTCGCGCACCATTAAATCAGATGTTCCAATAAAAATATTTGCCAATTGGGCTTTCCTCGATAATGTAGAAACACTTGCTTTCGTAACGCCGACAGAAATAAAGAATTTTGATGGAAATCCAAAGAAAGATTTATGGTATCCAATGGCCCTCGCTGAAAAACTAGCTGGTAAGGATATTAATTCAACCTCAGAAGCAGATATAGTTGCTACATTCAATAGCAGAAGAACGGATTGGTACTACGGCACCGATGGAAATTGTCCATCTGATAAATTTGACCTCGTATCTGTAGTGCTTCATGAACTGGGGCATGGATTGGGTTTTTCCGGAACCTTTCGCGTCAGCAATTCCAATGGTCAATACGGTTCTAATGATGGCAAACCTAAAATCTACGATACCTATTTAAAAAATGGCCTGAATCAGTTTCTCACTACTTTTGAGAACGGATCTCTAGCATTGGGCAATCAGATTACGAGCAACAGTATAACGTTTGCAAGCCCAATAGCTAGACTACTTTCATCTACCAGTGCTGACCCCAGAATTTATGCACCAAACCCATATGATCCCGGTTCAAGTATTTCTCATGTCGACCAAAGTACATACGAAAATACGCGCAATGCATTAATGACCCCATTTGTTGATTTTGGTAAAGTTTCGCACGATTGTGGCCCTTTGGTTAGGGGCATGTTTTATGAAATGGGATGGCTAAATACAATGTTAAAACACGAAGCCTTCACGGATCAGGAAGATTTGACCAATAAGAAATTTATTCTTGGAGTGTTCAGTGATACTGCTGTAGTAAATTCATCCATAAAACTAAAGTATTCCTATAATGCATCCCCCACAGTGAATGAAGTGCAATTGACTTCATCGGCTACTCCGAATTATTTTGAAGGTGAGATTCCTAGTCCAATCATGGAGAGTACCATCAATTATTTTTTTGAGGCAACTGACATTTTAGGCAGAAAGTATCGTTATCCTATGGATAATAATCAGCTATTGACTTTTTATCTGGGTGTTGATAAGATAAAGCCAGTGATAGTCCATACCCCTCCACAAGAGATTATTCAATTTGAATCAACGCTGAATTTTTTGGCTACCGTGACTGATAATAGTGGAGTTCAAAATGTTCTCTTGAAATACCAGGTAAATGATGGCGTGGTATTTTCGGAGGAAATGGTAAAAACCAATGGAGATGAATATCAACTAACCATGAATTTGATCCCACTTGATATTAAACAAGGCGATAAAATTAATTATACGATTTCCGCTACCGACATTTCATCACAATCAAATACCTCTCTCTTTCCATCATCAGGACAATCAACGGTATCGGTAAAAAGCTTTCCTGTAAAGGAAACTTTCATTTCGTTATTGGACACCGATAAAAAGGAATTTTATGGTGATTTCAGTATTACGAAACCTGTCGGATTTACAAATGGGGCAATTCATTCTCTTCACCCTTATGAGAGTAGTGCAGACGAAATTGGAACCAATAAAAGTTACGTGTTGCTTTATCCGATAAAAATAAAGAGTCAGGATAGTTTTTTAGATTTTGATGAAGTTGTGTTGGTTCAACCAGGAACTGGTACTGATTATACCGTGCCCGCATTTGGTGATTATGTAATTGTTGAAGGATCTCAGGACGATGGACTGACCTGGAAGCCACTATTACCTGGATATGATTCGAGAAAATTTACTGAGTGGTTGAATTATTATAACAGCAGTATTAGCAACGGCGATTCGAAGGCCATTGGAACTTTAAATTATTATAAGCACAACCAGGTAAATCTTTTAAATTCTTTTTCCGAAGGAACAGAGATTTATATCCGTTTCCGACTTTATTCAGATAATAAAAATGTAGGTTGGGGCTGGGCGATTGATAATCTGAGAGTTCAGGATATTGTTTTAAGCGCTGACGATTTCATGGCAAAAAGTTATGTTGTTGATGTATTCCCGAACCCAACCGCTGGAAGATTTTCATTGATGATGGATGGGATTGGTGAGTCCAATCAAATAAAGATTTACAATCTATTAGGGCAAGTTTGTAAAGAATTAAATCCAGCCGATCAGATTCATGATATCTCTGATTTACCTACTGGTATCTTCCTGATTAAAATTATTACCCGAGAAGGGATTAACCTGGTGTTTCGACTAGTTAAGAATTAGGTGATGAATCTTTTATTTGATTAATATAATCCTGTGCACCAGCTTCCAGACTGGTAAATGAGTGTGGATATCCAATACTTTTTATTTTATCCATATTAGCTTCAGTAAAATATTGATAGGTATCCCGAATGTCAGACGGGGTATCCATAAATTCAATTACTTCCTTCTTGCCCATAGCATTAAACACGGCCCTCGTGAGATCTATAAATGTACGTGCATTTCCAGATCCTAAATTATAGATGCCTGAATTCTTTCGATGATGCATCAGGAATAGGCAAACTTCCACCACATCTTTCACATAAACGAAGTCACGCATTTGTTCTCCATCTTTGTAGTTAGAATTGTGGGAACGGAATAATTTCATTTTTCCAGTCTTAAGAATCTGATTGTAGGCATGCCAGATAACAGATGCCATACGGCCTTTATGAT
>JAHEMS010000183.1 GCA_024643595.1 Bacteroidota bacterium | reverse complement strand
GGGAGGGAAGAAAGATACTGTTGGACGGAAGAGGAAAGAGATGCCTATATCAAGGAACTGAGTAAAGGCGGTAATGAGGATAGTGTAGGTGTGCAACGCTACAAAGGATTGGGAGAAATGAATCCAGAGCAACTTTGGTCTACAACCATGGATCCTGTCAGAAGAACACTCAAACAAGTGAATGTGGAATCGGCTGCGGAGGCAGATCATTTATTTTCCATGCTAATGGGTGATGAGGTTGCACCTCGAAGGGACTTTATTGAGAAGAATGCGAAATATGCAAGGATTGACATATGATCGGTGATCAGTTAGAGGAAATTCCAGCCGAAAGGCAGCATGATCTTACACAAAAACTGATTCATGAAAGTAATTACATAAGCCGGGACCTCAGCTGGCTTAAGTTCAACTATCGTGTGCTGGACCAGGCCAAGCACATGGATCGTACTATTTTTGACCGATTGAAATTTCTGGCGATAACCGCCTCTAACCTCGATGAATTTTGCACCATTCGCCTGGGAAGTTTATATAATTATATTGATTTTGGGAATGAACGATATGACTACAGTGGGCTAAGGGAAATCCCGTTTCATCAATTACTGATGAAGGAAACTCAGAAATTTGTTCGGGATCAGAATGAATATTACAGCAAAAAATTACAGCCCCTTTTTGAAAAGAATAATTTCCGCATAGCAAGCTATGAATCACTGACACTGGAGCAGGTTGCGTTGGTAAGCCGGTATTTTCACCAGACGATCTTTCCGATGCTTACCCCCATGCTGTTCGATAGTTATCACACTTTCCCGGTTCTAAAATATAATCGGCTCTTATTCGGTGTTATTACCAAAGCACCGCAGGATATCAACAATCAACATCGGGTTTCATTTATTCAAGTACCAAGTAATATCCCCCGCTTTTTTGAAATTGAAAATGATGATCATTTCATTTCCTTTGTTCCGGTTGAGGAGATCATTCGGTTTAATATTCAACACTTATTCAGAAATGTTGAGATCGAAGCGGTTAACTTATTTAGGATCAATAGAAATGGCGATTTTACATTGGAGGAAAGTGAGGATATTGAATCTAACTTTCTGCTTGAATTAAAAAGAAAACTTCAAACCCGGAGAACAGGACGGGTAGTGAGATTGGACATAGAAGAGAATCCTGATCCATGGCTTTTACGGCTTTTGAAAATTCAATGGGATATCGATGAACTCAATATTTTTCGAATCCCCAAGGATGGAATGATTGATTTTACGGGTATTAATCAGATCATCAATCATAGAGAGTTTAAAGATAAGAAAGCACCACTTCATCCACCACGTCAACCGGTTTCCTTTCCGGAATTTGGCACACGCGATATTTTTGATGTGCTAAAGGAACGGGATGTCCTTTTGCACCATCCTTATGATTCCATGGATCCTGTGCTTGAACTAATTGAAAGAGCATCTGAAGATCCACAGGTGTTGTCGATAAAGATTACTATCTACCGGGTTGCCAAAGATTCAAGGATTACGGCTGCTTTGCTGCAAGCTGCGGAAAATGGAAAGCACGTAGCCGTTTTGTTTGAAGTGAAAGCTCGTTTCGATGAAGAGAACAACCTTCGTGAGGCACAACGATTACAAAAGGCAGGTTGTTTTGTGATTTATGGCGTAAGTAGCCTGAAAACACACACCAAACTTCTTCTGATTGTGCGCAATGAACAAGATCGGGTTTATCGCTATGTCCATCTCTCCAGTGGCAACTATAATGAGCTTACATCTCGCTTTTACACCGATATAGGTCTGCTCACCACCAATGAAACATACGCACATGATGTATCAGAGTTTTTTAATGTAATCACCGGACATTCGCAGCCATCGGCTTATCGGAACCTGATTACTTCACCACGGGATATGCGCATACAATTGTGCAATCTGGTGAATCGTGAAGCTGAAAATGCGCGGCAAGGCTTGCCTTCTGGTATTGTCATTAAGTTGAACTCACTTCAGGACAAAGAGTTTATTGATGCTTTATATGAAGCATCAAAGGCAGGGGTGCCTATAAAACTAATCATTCGTGGTATGTGCTGCTTACGTCCGGGGCGCCCAGGGTTAAGCGAGAATATTGAAGTGATATCCATCGTAGGTGAGTACCTCGAACACTCCCGGATTTATTATTTTCATAATGTCGGTAATCCGAAAGTGTATTTGGGCAGTGCTGATGCGATGGTGAGAAGTTTTGATCGAAGAATAGAATCCTTGTTCTCCCTGGAACAGGATATGCTAAAAAGGCAGGCCATGAACATGCTCAAATTTAATTTGAAGGATAATGTAAATGCTTATACCATGCGCCAGGATGGAACCTACGTTATCAAAGAACATAATGGAGAGCCACCCTTTAATATTCATAAAGAGTTTTTTGAAGTCACGCAGGAATCGTTTAGGAATGTCAACCTATTCTAGAAGCGCCCCGTCTTGAATTCAATTTTTTTCTGAGACATATTTTTTTCTAAAAGGTGAAGCAAAATGCCATCCTTTAAGCCTACATCAGGCACAAGAATACTGTTGGCACGAGCCCATTGCATCACCTGGAGGTAAATGTAGGTTGCCGGCACAATAACATCCGCACGGTCAGGGTTCATTTGCAATTCATAAATTCGCTGATCAAGAGTAAGCCCTTCTACCATTTTTCGGATTTCCTTTACTTTTTTAATGGGTAAAGCATGACCTGGTTTTTTCCTGGCTAACTCAAAAATTTTACTGATGTTACCCCCCGTACCAACGGCAATCACTTTGCCAAATTCCTTCTTGACATTATCCTTCACCCATTTTTCCATGTCATTCCACATCACCGGAGAATCATGATGTTCGAGCACCCGCACCGATCCGACTTTGAACGAACGCGTTTTTAATTTAATACCTTTCACAAATAAGTTAAGTTCTGTGCTACCCCCACCTACATCGATGTGTAAATAAGTTTCACCGCCTAAGTAGGAGGCGATGGCGCGATTGATCATTTCAGCTTCAAGCATGCCGTCAATGATGTTGATGGTAATCCCTAATTCCTTTTGTACTTCGTCAGCCAGTTCCTGACCATTTTCTGATTCCCTCATGGCCGAAGTGGCACAAAACATAAAATCATCAACCTCATAAAGTTCAAGCAGCAGCTTATATGTTTTCATTAACTTTTTGAACTTCAATTTGCTGAGGTCGCTGATGCGATTGTCGTTGAACACGTCATGTCCAAGACGCAGGGGGAAGCGCACATATTCCAACTTTTTAAAGAGGAGCTTAGGGCCTTTATCGTAGATGGTTGAGATTTGAAGGCGAATAGCGTTTGAACCTATATCGATGGCAGCGAGTTTCAACGTAATCAGTTAGTGACGAATAGCAACGCAAAATAAGCACATCATATCTTTATTTTTACCTTCTTAATGCTTTTCTTTGTAGTGCTTATCCAGAAAGACTGAGGGACAGGGCCCGTTGAAGTCTTAGCAACCTTGCTGATAACTTGGTGCTAACTCCCTTCTGCAAAGAACAAACGAATGCAGAAAAGATAGGCGGCCACTCAATAGGCTCTTTCTGGAAAGGAACATAAAACGGAGAGAGTGAAAAAAATCGAAGAAATATTAAAAGACAGAATCCTGGTGCTGGACGGCGCTATGGGTACGATGATTCAACGTCATGCATTGGAAGAAGAAGATTTCCGGGGAGATCGTTTTAAAGATCATCAATTTCCTCTCAAAGGTAACAATGATCTCTTGTCGATCACACGTCCGGATATTATAAAGGAGATACATCGTCAGTATTTATTGGCGGGTGCCGATATAATTGAAACCAATACATTTAGCAGTACTTCCATTGCGCAAGCTGACTATCATCTGGAAGATGCTGTTTACGATTTGAATTATCAGTCAGCCAAAATAGCAAAAGAAGCAGCACTGGAAGTAACCCAATTAAATCCTGATAAACTCCGGTATGTTGCGGGAGCATTAGGTCCAACAAATCGAACAGCTTCTTTATCACCCGATGTGAATAACCCTGGCTATCGGGCTGTTTCGTTTGATGATTTGCGAATCGCCTACAAGGAACAAGTGAAGGGGTTGTTAGATGGTGGTGCCGATGTACTTCTTGTTGAAACAGTTTTCGATACCCTCAACGCTAAGGCTGCGTTGTTTGCCATACAGGAATATTTTGAAGAGTCGGGCAAACAAGTTCCGGTGATGGTATCGGGGACCATTACCGATGCCAGCGGCAGGACATTATCGGGGCAAACAACGGAAGCATTCCTGATTTCTCTTTCACACGTGCCCTTATTAAGTATCGGTTTGAATTGTGCACTTGGTGCCGCTCAGTTACGCCCATATTTGCAGGTATTAAACGAGAATTCACCCTTCTATGTGAGTGCCTATCCCAATGCCGGCTTACCTAACGAGTTTGGTCACTATGATCAATCACCTGAGGAAATGGGCAAAGAAATGGAAGAGTTTTTAAAAGAAGGACTTGTCAACATAGTAGGAGGTTGTTGTGGTACCACACCGGATCACATACGGGTGATCTCCGAGGTAGCTAAAAAATATAAACCGCGAGAGGTAATTCAGCATGCATAAGCCGCTAAAGCTAAGTGGACTTGAGGCGGTTGTCATCACGCCAGGCTCCAACTTTGTCAATATTGGTGAGCGCACCAACGTAACTGGTTCAGCCAGATTTCTGAAGCTAATTAAGGAAGATAAGTTTGATGAAGCGCTTGATGTTGCTTTAGATCAGGTTCGCGGGGGTGCCCAGGTGATTGATGTCAACATGGATGAAGGCATGCTTGATTCAAAATCTGCCATGGTAAAATTTTTGAATCTGATGGCGTCTGAGCCAGAGATTTCCCGCATACCAGTAATGATTGATTCGTCCAAGTGGGAAGTGATTGAAGCAGGGTTAAAATGCCTTCAGGGTAAAGGAATTGTTAATTCAATCAGCCTAAAAGGAGGTGAAGATGAATTTATCAGGCAGGCGAAGTTGCTAAGGCGATATGGAGCAGCCACCGTAGTAATGGCTTTTGATGAACAAGGTCAGGCCGATACCTACCAACGAAGAATTGATATCTGTAAACGAGCTTATCATATTTTGGTCAATCAGGTACATTTTCCGCCTGAGGATATCATTTTTGATCCAAATATTTTTCCTGTTGCAACGGGGATTGAAGAACATAGAAACTATGCCCTTGATTATTTCAAAGCAACAAAATGGATAAGAGAGAATTTACCAGATGCCCATATCAGTGGCGGTGTGAGTAATGTTTCGTTTAGCTTTCGCGGGAATCAAAAGGTAAGGGAAGCCATGCACTCAGCATTTTTGTATCATGCCATTCAACACGGTATGGATATGGGAATTGTTAACCCAACCATGCTGGAAGTGTATGATGAAATACCAAAAGAATTGTTGGAGCGGGTGGAAGATGTCCTGTTGAATAGGAGAGATGATGCTACCGAACGGCTTTTAGAGCTGGCTGAAACCGTAAAAGGGACTGCAAAGAAAAAGGAAGTAGATGATGAATGGAGAAAAGGATCGGTTGAAGAAAGAATAACACACTCGCTGGTAAAGGGAATTATTGATTTCATTGATGCGGATACGGAGGAGGCTTTGAACAAATATGGCAGACCATTGAATGTGATTGAAGGTCCACTAATGACGGGTATGAATGTGGTTGGAGATTTATTTGGAGCTGGAAAAATGTTTCTTCCTCAGGTCGTAAAAAGCGCCCGGGTAATGAAAAAGTCCGTGGCCTGGCTGACTCCATTTCTTGAAGAAGAGAAAAGAAGAAATGGAAACCAAAGTGAAGGTGCCGCAAAGATATTGTTGGCAACCGTAAAAGGGGATGTTCATGACATCGGCAAAAATATAGTCGGTGTTGTTCTGGCTTGCAATAATTACAATGTAATCGACCTTGGCGTAATGGTTCCGGCAGAAAAAATTCTGGAAGCCGCTAAACGTGAAAAAGTGGATGTGATTGGCCTAAGCGGATTGATAACACCATCGTTAGATGAAATGGTCCATTTCGCTAAGGAGATGGAACGTGAAAAGTTGGTGTTGCCCTTACTGATTGGCGGAGCGACAACTTCCAGAATTCATACAGCTGTAAAAATAGATCCGGTTTACTCGGGACCTGTGGTGCATGTATTGGATGCTTCCCGTTCTGTTCCTGTGGCCAGCGAATTAATAAACCCAAATACGCGAGAAACCCTAAAAGCCAGGATTAAAAATGAATATGCCGAATTACGTAAGGACCATGAAAGCAAGCAGCAACTGAAAAATTATATTTCAATAGAGGAGGCAAGAAAAAATCACGTGCAAATAGATTGGTCTCAGGCAACTTTTAAAACACCAACATTTATTGGAAGGAAAGAATTAGTGAATTATTCATTGGCCGAGATCAGAAAATACATCGATTGGACGCCATTCTTTCAAACATGGATGCTGGCTGGAAGATATCCTGGAATTCTTAAGGATCCTGTTGTGGGTTCAGAGGCTAAAAAATTGTTTGATGATGCCAATAAAATGCTCGATGAAATTGTTATGCGACAAAGTTTACAGGCAAACGGAGTAATTGCATTCTATCCGGCAGTAAATAAAGGAGATGACGTTGATCTATTGACAGCGGAAGGTAAATCAATAGCTAAATTCCATTTCCTACGTCAACAGAATAAGAAAGCTCAAAATCTGCCTAACTTTTGCCTGGCAGATTTCATTTCACCCAATGAAGGCCAGGACTACTTCGGCATGTTCGCGGTTACAACGGGTATTGGATTGGAGAAATTAGTTGAAAGGCATAAAGCTGATCACGATGATTATTCTGAAATTATGGCAAAGGCATTAGCCGATCGCCTGGCGGAAGCATTTGCTGAATGCCTTCATGAAAAAGTACGTAAAGAACTATGGGGGTATTCAGAAACTGAGAAATTAACGACAGAAGAATTGATATCAGAAAAATACGATGGCATTCGGCCTGCACCAGGCTATCCTGCTTGTCCTGATCACACCGAAAAGAAACTATTATTTGAATTACTG
>JAHEMS010000182.1 GCA_024643595.1 Bacteroidota bacterium | reverse complement strand
AACCATCAACAGCTAACTAAAAAATTAATGCTTAACAGTGATGGGGATGAGCTGGTAACCAGCTATTGGTATCCTCCTGATTATCTGGGTGCCACAGATAATAATAATATTCAAACGCTCTTGAATACCAATATCATTGGTAAACCTATCAAGATAGAAAAATATAAGAATGGTAAAATAATTGAAGGTCAGGTACAGAAATTAAATCAATTTGGAGAACCCCTGGAGATCTATCAGTACGAAGCGACCTCTAATCCAATACATGAGAATAATCAACTTGTTCCAGTTGGGTATATAAGGAAAGTCGACTTAAGCTATGACCCGGCAACTCAGCGGATTAATAAAGTTCAATTAAGTAATAATAACAGCACGGCATTTCTTTGGGGATATAACAACGCTTTTCCAATAGCGAAAGTGGAGAATGCAGCGATAGCCAATGTTGCAGCGACCAGTTTTGAATTTGATGGTAAAGGGAATTGGACCTATACAGGGACTGCTATTAAAGATATTTCTGTTAAAACAGGCAGTTATTACTATTCATTGAGTAGTGGCAATATTACAAAATCACTTTCTCCGGGAACCTATAAATTAGAGTATTGGGCAAAAGCGCCTGTCACAGTTTCAGGTGGAACAATCGCATCCATCAGAACGTCTTCTCCAGATGCAAACCAATGGATATTTTACGAATCACTAGTAACGGCTTCTTCCGCCATAACGCTGAAATTAAGTGGTTCTGCCTCGATTGACGAACTTCGGTTGTACCCTATAGATGCGCAGATTACTTCCTATACCTATGATCCGATTATCGGGATGACTACATCAACCGACCCCAACGGATTAACGACCTATTATGACTATGATTCATTTGGACGTCTTAAATACATCAGAGACGATAAAGGCAATCTGATAAAGGCGAATGATTATCATTACAAAGGCAATTAACTAATAGGCCGTGCAATAATTTGGCGCTGCTCCAGTCATGCAGTGCCGACTTTCTTTGAATATTCCGTTACCGGATTGGCTATTTTTTGAACCTCAAATAAAGAAGTTTAAACGAGCATTATTACGCGTTCAAGGAATTTCGAAATTCATCATCTGTTTTTATAGTAACTTGAATAAAAACTTTAGGGGTTCTATATTCTATGCAAATTCTGATTTTTCTTAAAAAGTACTTCCTTGTATTTTTTAACACCCGGGCCGCAGGTTTATACATTCTGTCTTTTGCATTGGCCATTGGAGTGGCTACGTTCATAGAAAACGATTTTGGTACAAGCGCGGCACAGAAAGTAATTTACAAAACCTGGTGGTTTACGACTTTGCTGATCTTATTCGGAACAAGCATAATTGTTAATGTTTTTCGTTTTCGGATGATCCAAAATAAGAAGTGGTCGTTGCTCACTTTTCACCTGGCGATCATCGTAATCCTAATAGGCTCCGGGGTTACTCGTTATTTTGGATATGAGGGTATGATGCATATTCGGGAGAACGACAGTGCCAACAGTTTTCTCTCTTCTGAAACATACCTGCAGTTCCGGGTGCTAAAAAACGAACAGGAATATGAGTTTGATGAACCGGTTCTTTTTGCATCGCTGGGAAATAATAACTGGCAAGAGTCTTATTTGATTGGCAACGATCTAATCGATATCAAAGTACTTGACTTCATTCCAAATCCCATCCAGGTTCTGGAAACTGATATAAAAGGAAGTCCAACCATCAAAATTGTTTTCGCGGGTTCCAACGGACGCGAAGAGTACTTTGTTAGTGCGGGAGAAACCAGGAATATCAGAGATGTCGTTTTCAATTTTGCCCAAGATGTTATTCCCGAAGCTATCAACATTTGGTATAGAAATGATTCTCTTTTAATCAACTCCAACCGGACGCTTACCCAAATGGTGATGGCTACACAAAAGCGGGATACGTTAAGTCCCAATCGTGGATATTATCCGTTGATGCTGCGGTCTATGTATTCGGACGGTTTTAACAGTTTTGTTTTTGGGGACTTCAATGCCAATGGGATTGTTCAACTGAAATCCGAAAGTGCCAAAGTGAAAGCAGAGAGTATTACCGCGCTGATGGCAGAAGTTTCAGTTAATGGATTGAAAGATACCCTCTATGTTTTTGGCTCTAAAGGGATGCATGGTAGGCCAGTAATTACTAACCTGGGAAACCTGGGCTTATCCGTTTCATATGGAGCAAAACATATGATCCTTCCATTTTCTATCCGGCTTTATGATTTTATTATGGAGCGTTATCCAGGGACGAACAGCGCTGTCTCTTATGCCAGTGAAGTCCAGCTAATCGACAATCGCAAGAACTTGATGGAGGATCACCGAATCTATATGAATAATATATTGACTTACGAAGGCTATCGATTTTTTCAGTCGTCATTTGACAATGATGAACTCGGAACCTACCTCAGTGTAAACCATGATTATTGGGGTTCATGGATTTCCTACTTAGGGTATGCCTTGCTGACGGTGGGAATGGTGATGACTTTGTTTAGTAGGAAAAGCAGGTTTTATCAGGTAGGACAAAATATCAGGAAGTTACGCGAAAAAAGAAATGCACTAGTTACCGCAGTCGCAATCCTGTTATGCCTACCGCAGATTGCTGAAGCTCAAAAGGTGATTGATCCCATTGTTTCTCAAGGTGTGGTCGATGCAGACCATGCCAAAACCTTTAGTCGATTAATCGTTCAGGATAATAATGGTAGGATGAAACCAATGCACACACTTTCCAGAGAAGTGATGCGTAAATTATTTAGGAAAGAAAGCCTTAATGACCTCAATGCTGACCAAATCATACTTGGCATGTATGCAAACGGAAGGGCCTGGTTTAATATTCCAATGATTGGCATAGGTAAGCATGAAAAGATCCAAGAACTAATAGGAAGTTCAAATGGTCTGGCCACCTATAGTCAATTCTTTAATATGGATGGATCATACAAGTTGATGGAGGAAGTAAGGCGGGCTTACGGTTTGCAACCTATTGACCGAGGCGTTTACGAAAAGGAGTTGATGAAGGTTGATGAACGCGTGAATATTGCTAACATGGTTTATTCCGGAGCTCTTTTAAAAGTAGTGCCAATTCCCAATGACCCCAATAATACCTGGGCAGGGGCTTTGATGACGAGCCATGAAGGTCATACTCATGATCAAGAAGAGAATACTGTTGCCGCTCAGTTTTTCAATGCGTATAGATCTTCGCTATTTGAATCGATGACCACCAGAGATTATAGCTTACCAAATAAATTGTTGATGGAATTGGAGGCCTATCAAAAATCGTCCGGAGGAGCTGTGATGCCAACGCCCGTGAAAATTAAAGCTGAGGTTTTTCTTAACAAACTCAACCTCTTCAATCGACTGGCAGTTACTTATTCATTGCTGGGTATAGCATTTTTATTTTTTCTATTCTTCTCGGTATTTAAACCCAATACCAATACTGTGGTAATCTATAAAGTGTTAATTGCCCTGGTGTTCATCAGTTTTACCATGCATACCGTGGGACTTGGCCTGCGATGGTATGTGTCTGGAAGAGCGCCATGGAGCAATGGGTATGAATCGATGATCTATATCGCATGGACAACCTTGCTGGCTGGATTAATCTTCGCCCGAAAATCATTCGGTGGACTTTCTGCCACCATGATTTTATCTGCTACCGTATTGTTGGTTGCCTCCTTGAGCGATCTTGATCCTGAAATTACCCCTCTCGTACCCGTACTAAAATCGTATTGGCTTACCATTCATGTGTCGCTGGAAGCAGGCAGTTATGGTTTTTTAATGTTAGGGGCACTTATTGGGCTCATCAACATGATCATGATGATCTTGATCACGAAAGAGAACCGCGAAAAAATTATCAGTCAAATCAGGGAGATGTCATACTTAAGTGAGATGACATTAATCGGTGGACTGTTTATGATTAGCATTGGAACCTACCTCGGTGGTGTTTGGGCAAATGAGTCGTGGGGCCGGTATTGGGGTTGGGACGCGAAAGAAACCTGGGCACTCGTGACGATACTTATTTATGCATTTATTCTCCATATGCGCATTATCCCCAAAATGCAAAGCCTCTTCGCCTTCAACTTTGCCACCATTTTTGGTTTGGCGTCTGTGATCATGACATACTATGGAGTTAACTATTATTTATCCGGATTGCATTCGTATGCCGCGGGTGACCCGGTCCCAATCCCACAATGGGTATACACTGTAGTTAGTTCGATTTTAATCATCAGCATCCTGGCATTTTGGAAGAAAAGAAAGTATGAGATAACTAATTAAGGGACATGAGTAAACTGGTTCATGGAATTTATGTTGGTACGATGGTTCTCGCGGTGATTGCCGTGACGGCCTACCTGAGTTATATAGGATACTCTTATTATAGTGTTTCCCTGGAAGAAAGGTTCTATCATCCACAACATGATTGGTTTAAGCCAAGTGGCCCTTTTGGCCATGGACTAGGTATCATTGGCACATTCATGATTTTGTTTGGCGTTACGATCTATATTGCCAGGAAACGATATAATTTTTTAACGCGCTATTTAAGACTTAAGTATTTGCTCGAGTTTCATATTTTCCTTTGCACACTGGGCCCCATATTAGTTCTCTTTCATACCGCCTTTAAGTTCGGAGGAATTGTTTCCATCGCATTTTGGAGTATGGTTGCGGTTGTACTCAGTGGTGTAATTGGAAGGTTTGTCTACATCCAAATTCCGCGAACGATAGAAGGGCGTGAACTAACCCTTAAAGAAGTGAAGGGAATGAAGGATGGACTGTCTCAGGCGTTAAAGAAAAAAGTTGGTATGGATGAAGAACTGCTAAAACTCATCGCGATGGTCATCTCAGATGACTCGCGTTCACCATCCTTGAAAGGGAAAAGATTAGTCAGCGAAGTAAGAAGAAGATTGAGGCAAAAGAAAATGGTACGAAGAGATCGTATCTCTGTAATTAAACTGATAAAGGAGGAAATTTCTATTTCTAATAAGATAGAACGTTTACAGACAATGCAAAAGCTGTTTAAGTACTGGCATGTTGCCCATTTACCTTTTGCGCTAATTATGCTTATAATTTTGATCGTACATGTAACGGTCACGCTCTCGTTCGGTTATAAATGGATTTTTTGATGGAATTGCTACTGGAACAAATTATCATGTATGGGGTCGTATTGCTTTTATGCGCAATCGTTGTCTATTGGTATTTGCGACAGCAAAAGAAAAACTCTACGAAGATCAAACGGAAAGTAGAAGTGGCCAAAGCGGAAGGACTTTACGAACCTGTATCGCTTCACCCCTATATTGATTTGAATACATGCATAGGAAGTGCAGCCTGTGTATCGGACTGTCCGGAAAAAGATATTTTAGGATTAATGGATGGGAAAGCTGTGGTTATCAATGCTTCCAATTGTGTAGGCCATGGAGCCTGTTTCCACGCATGCCCGGTAGAAGCAATTTCATTGCGAATTGGAACAGAAACCCGGGGTGTTGAATTGCCTCATGTCAATCAAAACTACGAAACCAATATAGCCGGGATTTATATAGCGGGTGAATTAGGTGGGATGGGATTGATCAAAAATAGTGTGGAGCAAGGACAGCTGGCGATTGAAAATATAATGAAACGAAAGCGAGTCCCCTCTAAGCAGGTAATTGATGTGGTTATCATAGGAGCAGGTCCCGCTGGAATATCCGCCTCTTTAGCAGCCAAAAAGTATGGGCTGTCCAGCATCACCCTCGAACAAGATTCACTTGGCGGAACAGTATATACATTTCCCAGGTCCAAAGTAGTTATGACGTCTCCCATGGAGTTACCAATGTTTGGAAAAGTTAAATTAACAGATACATCTAAGGATGACTTAATCAAACTCTGGAAGAAAGTTATTTCTGAAAATAAAGTAGCCATCAGGCAGAATACGAAAGTGAAAGATATACTTCCCTTAAAAGATGGAACATTTAAGGTCATCACAAATAATGACGTTGAATATCTTAGTCATAATGTCCTGCTTGCCATAGGACGGAGGGGCAGTCCCAGAAAGTTAGGAGTGCCTGGTGAAGACCTGTCCAACGTGGCCTATCGGTTATTGGAACCTGAGCGCATCACCGGAAAAAAAATTGTTGTAGTCGGAGGTGGTGATTCCGCCATCGAAAGTGCCTTGCTTCTCCAGGATAATAATGAGGTTACCCTTTCATACAGAAAAGATAAGTTTTCAAGATTAAAGCCAAAGAATAAGGAAAATATTGAGAAGGCGATTGCCAATCATTCGTTGAAGATGATGTTTAATTCAGAAATAATATCCATCACAGATAAATCCATTGTGATTGATAGGGAGGGCGAACATCAAGAATTGCCTAATGATTTGGTTTACATTTTTGCGGGAGGGGAGTTACCAACTCAGTTTTTGCAAAAAGCGGGTATTACTATTACGAAGCGGTTTAGTCATGTAATGAAACAGCATGGATAGGTGAAGATTTATTGGCTATATTATAGTATATCACTCTGTGTTTTGATCTCGGCAGTGCCTGCCTGGGGACAAATATCTCCGGGAGAATTATCCAAAGCGCATGCTGAGTTGGAAGGAATGAGTAAGTGTACATTATGTCATGATTTGGGAAAAAAGGTTTCAAATCTTAAATGCATGGAATGTCATAAAGAGATAAAGTCATTGGTAAATAAAAAGAGTGGTTACCACGCAAGCGCAGCAGTATCTACCAAAGATTGCTTTGATTGTCATAGTGAACATCATGGACGAAAATTTGATATGACTCGTTTTGATGAAAAGAATTTTGATCACGCACTAACTCAATATGGTCTTGTCGGTAAGCATGCCACAACGGAATGCAACGCTTGCCACAAGCCCGATAATATTGCTGACAAGGACATTAGAAAAAGAACTGGTACTTACTTGGGCTTAAAGCATGAATGCCTGGCCTGTCACGACAACTATCACCAGAATACATTAGATAATAATTGTACTTTATGTCATGACATGAAAGCTTTTCAGCCTGCCGCTAAGTTTAATCATGCTAATACAGATTTTAAGTTACGCGGG
>JAHEMS010000181.1:3720-7109 GCA_024643595.1 Bacteroidota bacterium | reverse complement strand
AAAAATATTGATACGACTCAACGCAAAAATCTCTGTCTATCCTGCCTACCCCGATCACTCAACCCCAATTTTTACCACGCAAAAGAATATGGTAGGAATTCGTTACAAAAAATTGGACTTTAAAATCAGAATACGCTTTGGAGTTCAGAACGCTCAGCGCTGTTCAGGTTAAAATCGTATAGCATGAAAAAAAACATCAATCGCAGGTCATTCATTAAAGCCGCAGCTACAGGAAGTGTCGGACTAGGTACTGTTACATCGCTTGGAGCATTCAACATTTTATCAACATACCCTGTGAAGGACAAATACCGGGTAGCATTAATCGGTGTGAATGGACGGGGCTCACAACATGCCTCCGGATATGCTTCCTTACCTGGTGCGGAGGTAGGTTATGTTTGTGATGTCGACTCCCGAGCCATTGATAGCGGTATTGATATCGTCATGAAAGCAGGGCAGAAAAATAAACCAAAAGGTGTTGCCGATTTCCGAAGAGCATTGGATGACAAAACGGTTGACGCTATTTCAATTGCCGCACCGGATCATTGGCATACCCCCGCTTCCATACTAGGGTTAAAAGCTGGTAAACACGTATATGTTGAGAAGCCTGGCAGCCATAATCCCGCGGAAGCAGAACTGCTTTCGAAAGCATCATTGAAATATGGTAAAGTCGTGCAGATGGGTAACCAGCGAAGAAGCTGGCCACGGGTGCAGGAAGCTATTGCCGAACTTCATCGTGGCGTAATCGGCAATGTATATTATGCCCGTGCCTGGTATACCAACAATCGTCCTTCTATCGGTACCGGCAATGAGGCTGCCATTCCATCCTGGCTTGACTTTGATTTATGGCAAGGACCTGCCCCCCGAAGGAATTACAAAGATAATCTCCTTCACTATAACTGGCATTGGTTCTGGCATTGGGGCACCGGCGAAATATTAAACAATGGAACTCATTTTATCGATCTCGCACGGTGGGGATTGAATGTTCATTACCCGATCAAGGCATATTCCACCGGAGGGCGCTTTCAATACAAAGACGATTGGCAAACCCCCGACACACAAGTGGCAACATTCGATTTTGAAGGCGGAAAAACAATTCTATGGGAAGGACGCAGCTGCAATGGTAGAAGTATAAATAATATGGGATCAGGCGTTTCCTTCCATGGTGAGAATGGCACACTTGAATTGCTGGACAACTCCTATAAAATTTATGACACGAAAAACACCCTGGTAAAAAGTGTTGAACCTACAACGAACATCGTTACCGATCAGAAAGGTCCGGGTTTTGATATGGACAAGGATCATTTTAATAATTTCATTAATGCCATTGACAAAGGAGACAAATTAATCTCACCCTATCCTGAAATTGCCAAGAGCGTATTACTTTGTCACCTTGGCAACATATCGTATCGCACGGGCAGGTCACTGAACATAGACCAAAAGACGGGGCACATTATAAATGACAATGATGCGATGAGATACTGGACACGAGAATATGAAAAAGGCTGGGAACCATCTATTTAAATTAATGATGTAATAAATACCTATGGATATTCAGCCCATCTCCGGAAGCAGAAGACTTATATCAATCGATGCCCTGCGTGGCTTTGATATGTTAATGATCTGTGGTGCCGATGCATTTTTCCATCAACTGGAAGGAAAGACTGGATGGCATTGGGTTGACGTGGTGGCCGCTCAATTTGAACATCCTGAATGGATCGGATTTGCATTCTATGATTTTATTTTTCCGCTCTTCCTCTTTATAGCAGGTGTATCAATTCCATTTTCGATCAGCAAAGCACTTGACCAGGGAACAGCAAAAAAAGAATTGTACAAGAAAGCCTTTTTCCGGATGCTGATATTGATTGGATTAGGAATACTTTATAAGAATGCCCCTATTCCATTTTTCGACTGGCCACAAATACGATTAGGTAGTGTTCTTGGAAGAATCGGAATTGCCGGGTTCGTCACCGTTGTCCTGTATTTAAATTTGGATTCTACCAAACGCCTATATGTAGTTGGTGGTATTCTTATGTTTTACTATGCCTGTGTCATGTTGATACCAGTACCTGGCTATGGGGCCGGGGACCTTTCATTTGAAGGCAACCTGATTGGCTGGATTGATCGTACTTTTCTGCCAGGCCGTTTGCTTCAGGGAACCTATGACGAACTGGGTCTCTTTACCCAATTACCGGCGATGTGTCTCACCATGCTGGGTGCTTTTGCCGGAGAAATTTTAAGAAACGCGTCCTATACCGATAAAAATAAATTTTCACGCCTCCTGGTCATTGGCGCTATCTGCATTGCGCTTGGGTTAGTGTGGAGCCTCCACTTTCCAATTGCAAAACGGATGTGGAGCAGTTCTTTCATCCTGGTTACAGGGGGTATGGCATTCATTTCCATGGCACTGTTTTTTGCCATTATTGATATTCTGCAGATCAAAAAGTGGTCTTTCTTTTTTGTTGTGATTGGCATGAACAGTCTCACCATTTACCTGGTCTATCGCTTTATTAACTTCCGATATACTTCACGCTTATTATTCGAAGGACTATACCATCCGCTCGATGAAAAATGGTACGGAGTACTTGAGAGTTTTGGGGCCCTCATCCTGGTATGGTATTTTCTCTACATGTTGTATAAAAAGAAAATATTTTTCAAGATATAGGAATTAACAATGTCAAATTTCATGAATTCATCCAGAAGAAAATTTATTAAACGCTCGGCGATGGCCGGTGCCTTCCTGGGGTTGCCGTCCATTCCTTCAGTGCTAGCTAATTCTTTTGAAGATCAAATCCGGATTGGTATTATCGGTCTTGATACTTCTCATTCACCGGCATTCGCCAAACTATTCAATGCGGAAAATACAAATCCAGCTTTAATGGGATTCAAAGTCGTGGCTGCTTATCCGTTTGGCAGTGCCGAAATTAAGAGCAGCATTGAACGCATTCCAGAATATTCCAAACAAGTGCAGGACGTTGGAGTTGAGATCGTAGACTCCATCAAAAAATTATTGAATATGGTAGATGTAGTGTTGCTTGAAACAAATGATGGACGGCCACACCTGAAACAAGCTCTTGAAGTTATCAAAGCCGGTAAGCCTTTATTTATTGACAAGCCCGTTGCCGGATCTCTCACCGATGCGGTATCCATATATCGGGAAGCGGCAGAAAGGAACGTTCCCATGTTCTCTGCCTCTTCTTTGCGCTATATGAAAAATGTAGATGCCGTACGTCATGAAAACAAAATTGGCCAGGTCTTGGGTGCCGACACGTTTAGTCCTGCAACCCTGGAGCCCCATCATCCCGATTTATTCTGGTATGGCATCCACGGGGTTGAAGTTTTATTTACGGTGATGGGCGCAGGATGTGAGTCGGTAACCCGCTTTCAAACAG
>JAHEMS010000181.1:0-3710 GCA_024643595.1 Bacteroidota bacterium | reverse complement strand
AAATGGAAAGACGGAAGGCTTGGAACTTTTCGTGGTACGCGCACCGGAAAACATGACTATGGTGGAACTGCCTATGGCGTGAATGGCAATATTAGTCTTGGACCCTTTGATGGCTATGAAGCGCTCGCTGTTAAGATCGGTGAATTCTTTAAATCTAAAGTTGCTCCTATTGATGCCCGTGAGACGCTGGAAATCTATGCATTCATGGAAGCTGCCGATGAAAGCAAACGAAAAAATGGTGCCTCTGTACGACTGGAAGATATCCTTACCACTGCTGGTTATTAAGCTTATAGTAGAATCAAGAGTTCGTTTCTTAACTACCTCTAGGACTTTTTTTAGCTTGAGATCTTATGTCGTAAGGCTCCTTCCAGATGGGTTGGTTCCCAAAATACGTTCATCAAAATGCTTCCAGGTTACAGTCAGGGGATCAAAATAACGGGCTTCCTTTTTTCCAAGGAAAAGTTTGTAATTCATTTTTGGTGAATCTTCGACCACATACCCCGGATAGTAATATTCATAATGATGAAATTTCAAATAATCGATGGTTAGTAAAATCAGGTATTTACCCAGGCTGTAACGGCTATAATCAGGATTAAAAAAATGGAGTATTGAAGCCGCTGCTTTATCTCCCACATCAAAATAACCTCCAGCGATAAGTTGATCCTGATCAAAGACAGAAATAGATTTCGTATTGAAAATATTAACCGTCTCCTCGTCCCCAAAAAGGCAATCCATGATATTCAATGCGCCATCAAAATCAATCGATGACCGATATTGCTTATGAAGTTCTGTGTGGTCAGCTCGAATTGTGGTAAAATCTTCTATGACAAAATGAAAATTACGGCATCGATGTACGATTCTTCGGTGCGATGGGCGACTGGTAATTTCATTAATCGCATAACGCAACCAATGTACCCGATGCGGTTCTTCAAGGCCAATATGCGAACACGTAAAAAGATATTGGTGCATGCGATACCAGCCCAGAGAAAGCAATTGATCCAACTCAACACCAGTGATAACATCGGGATTTACGCTGTAATAGTAAGGCTTCAAAGAATACAGAATTAATACGGATTGATGCCAATTTACAACGGTCCGCGTGGAAGACATGGAAATGACCTGAAAATAATTTACACAAGCATCCAGAACAGACCTGAACTTTGAAACGAAAAAGGGAATTTCCCAACAACGACTTTCAATTAAAAATAGAGTCTTTTCCGTTCCTGCAGAAGTGCCATGATCAAGATAAAAAGCAGTAATATCAGAATACGAATAGCCATAAAGATGGCGTTCATTAAATTCAATAAAACCCTCCTTCGTGAACTCATCGAATACGTCCAGCAATTGATCATTCGTTGTTATCGATTAATGGTTAACCCTATATGGCCATCCTCAAATTCCTAAATTAATATCCACACGTAGCCATAGCGATATCAGTTCCGTTTCCTTACCTGTATTATATTACGTCAGAAAGAATGCCAAAATTAGTAACCGCTAAAGTCGTAAGACCACACGCCGGTGAGCAAGGGTATTTTTCACCTTTTACATAGGGTATTTTTCCCTTTGGGGTTCTGATAGATCACCCAGCTTGCCACTGCAGTCCGTCATCAAAACTATAACCAGCAGGTGGTACCGTCTAAAGTCAAAATGTCTTGAACGAGCGAAATACTTAGAATTTGATACTATCCTTACATCTTGTCTGAATTTTCTATTCACATAACTAAATTTATTTAAGTCTCGTGCTATGGAATTAATTCAGGTTGTCAGCTTTTGTGTGATTGGTCATGGTAACATGAAAAGAATCGGCAATAGCCTATGTCAAGATGGTGCGTTGAAAACGGGATTAAACTGTACAAAAAATAATGTTTACCCAATCAATCGACACCTATGAATATCAAAATTGGCCTGGTGGATGATCAACAATTATTTGTGAGGTTACTGTCCACATTATTAAGCAATCTGAATGGGTTTTCTGTAGTCATTGAAGCCAACCATGGCAAAGAATTGCAGGAAAAAATTGAAGGTGGCTCTCCACTACCTGATATTATGCTGATTGATGTAGATATGCCTGTCATGAACGGCATACAAACAGCGAAATGGCTACACGCCACATATCCGGCTATTCGTATGGTGGCCTTATCGATGCATGAATTTGAACAAACTGTGATTGAAATGCTAAAGGCCGGCTGTTGTTCTTATCTGCTTAAAAATATTGATCCTGAGCTACTGGAAAAAGTGCTGACTGAAATCTATACAAAAAACTACTTCAACTCATACATCAATAAAGCCAATTTAAGTGAACTCATACTTCATAATAATATTTCATCTACCGGTTTGGTGAGAGAAAAAGAACACGAATTTCTAAAACATGCCAGCAGTGATCTTACCTATAAGGAAATAGCCAGTCGTATGGCATTGAGTCAACGAACCATAGACGGCTACCGCGAATCGCTCTTTACTAAATTCAACGTACAAAGTAGAACTGGCATGGTGCTCGAGGCAATTAAACGAGGACTGGTGAAGGTCTAGCCTGGTTAGCAAGGAACCCTGTTCAATGTTCGCGCGGTTCAATTTACTCCTGAGGAGTTGGACTATACAAATCACTATATTTAGGAATGAAAATAATAATAACCCTATTCTTTTTTTCCCTGGCTGGTCTTTCCCAGGCACAAAAAAGTACTACTGATTATTCAGATGCACTTCAATTAATTGATCGCTGGATGGAAGCCTCCAGGGACTATAAACATCTGCCCGGTATTTCTGCCGCAATTGTTCACGATCAGGAAATACTTTGGAGTAAAGCTTATGGGTTAAGCAATGTGGCTACCAAAGTACCAGCCACTCCTTCAACCGTTTATTCAATTTGTTCGATTTCCAAGTTATTCACGGCGATATCCATCATGCAACTTTATGAACAAGGTAAACTGCGACTCGATGATCCGATTGAGTCAATCCTTACCGACTATACGTTGAAACAACAATTCAAAGACAGCGGACCAATCACCATTCGATCATTGCTTACGCATTCCTCAGGATTACCCAGAGAATCAGATTATCCGTATTGGACCGGTCCGGATTTTCCCTTTCCCACCCAACAACAGGTAGCTGGTAAATTAAGTGATCAGCAAACATTATATCCAGCTTCAACCTATTTTCAGTATAGTAATCTCGGTCTAACCTTACTCGGTGAAGTCGTTGAGAAAGTGTCAGGAATCAAGTACAACGATTACGTGGAGCAAAACATAATAAAGCCACTTCGGTTAACCGCTACGCATCCTTATCTTCCCCGTGATGAATACGGAAAGAAAATGGCCATTGGATACAGCGCGTTGGACCGTGAAGGTAAACGCGAGCCCGTCAAATTATTTGACGCGCGAGGTATTACTGCAGCAGCAGGATTTTCATCGAATGTGGAAGACCTCAGCCGATTTGCTTCCTGGCAATTCCGCTTATTGGAAAAAGGAGGTGCGGAACTTCTTAATGCTTCAACCCTAAAAGAAATGCAGCGCGTTCAATGGATAGATCCGGATTGGACTACTTCATGGGGACTTGGGTTTGCAGTTTCCAAGGAAGGCACCACAACGATGGTTGGCCACGATGGCTCCTGCCCTGGCTACCAAACAACACTTCAGTTGGATCCAAAAGAAAAAATAGCCTATAGCGTAATGATCAACGCGGGCGGAGAAAGTCCGGAATTCTTTGTCAAAGAG
>JAHEMS010000180.1:4909-7127 GCA_024643595.1 Bacteroidota bacterium | reverse complement strand
CCAACACTTCTCCGACAATCCTGGCCGATTTCTTATAGGGTTTGTTGTAATTAACACCCAATTCAAGCATACCATACAATACCCTCCGATGAACAGGTTTTAAACCATCCCTTACATCAGGTAACGCCCTGGAAACGATCACCGACATCGAGTAATCGATGTAGGCTCCCCTCATTTCATCTTCAATATTGATGGGTAAAATGTTCTGTCTTGCCGGGGGTAAATTGCTTTCTTCTGCCACGAAAAATAAAGGGTTAGTAATTCGTTTTGAAATTCCAACTAAGGGCTTAAAAACGAAGGCGCAAGGTAATTAAAATAAAGAGAAATCGATCTTAAATTATTGCAGAAAATAATGGATTTTCAATAATAAAAGTGCCCTGTAAAATGAGCTGATATGGGACCTAATAAGGGCTTATTTTCCGCTTATTTTTGCCCTTATACTTAATCAATGTTGGGTAGTTCTCCCCATAATTTGGATTCTGCTTTTTGTAAAAGGGATGCACCCGGCTTCGGTACTCTTTGTTGCCGTGGGCATGGTTCATTTGAATCTTACATTCTTTGTGAAAACATTTCGGTAAATCTGGTATCGAGTAGGTTAAGCCAACTTGTAAATACGCTGCGTTGAGGTGGTGTTTTATTGATTTATCGTCCACGGTAAGTGAATAATTCTTGAAATCAAGAGAAGGCTTTAAAAACAATCTCCAGTATTCCGATAGTTCTCTTTCTACCGTAACTCCAACATTTACATTCACACTCCTTTTAATTAATGATTTATCAAAATTGTTTCCTGGTTGGTATCCGCCAATCTGGAGGTTTCCGGTAAAAAGATAATTTTGAATCCGGTAAAACGAATAACCAATCATTCCATAATACTTTTTCATTATCCCAGATGGATCCGCCGGCTTGAAGGTGGTTATCTTATCCATATAGGTTATCGGTTTGAAATTTCCCATGAACATGGGTTCAAGTCCAAAACCACCACCGACCCTTAGCTTTTTAAATTCGTAATGAATGGCCACATGGATTGGAATATTGGTGCCGTTGCCTTTAAAGCCAAGTTTTGCAGTATCGGAACTCACCAGATAACTATCCGGTAATACGGCAAGATTATCGGTGACTACGGTATTCACCCAACTCGAATACCTGGGAGGCGGATTAACTCCTGATGAAAAGATACGTGGCTCATAGCCTGTCCGCTGAAAGACTCCAAATCCGTCTAACTTATGCTTTAAAAAAGTGTTACCTACACCTATACTGGCACTGAACTTAACATTCTTGAGCCACGACCGCAAAGGGTAATTTACCCGCTTGGCATAGATGGTTTCCAATGGAAAAGTTGGTTTCTCATCTTCCTGAGCACGTACCGTTTCAACCATGAAGAGAAACAGTACGATCAATAGAGGTATATAATTCCGGTTATTCAGGATTATAGAATTTTAAACGCTAAAGATAATGAGGTAATAATGGATGACAAAACCTCATTACATCAGTATCCATACTGAGGATAACCACTTTCTAACGAGCTGAAGGTATGAAAGAGTATTTGACCCTTCTTCACCTCATAAGTAAATTGATGCTCCGTTGTCTCTCGTGGTGAATGTAATTTTAAGTCGACCACATTCTTACCGGGTGAAAGTGGTATCCGTGCATAATGGATGCTATATGGTAACGTTTGCCAATTTCGGGTGTCTGCTTTTTCAGTTATTGCATTGATCATTCCAAGCACAGATCCGAGTGTCTTGTCCTCTTTCTTTACCTGGTACTCAGTGACCTTTTTCAGAGCGACACGAATGAGGGCTTTACTAAGTTCAAGATTCATCCTTTGTTCAAGGCTTTTAAACGCAATCTTGTTCACATCTTCCAATAGTTGAAGAGAAAATTGTTGGCCCTGGAGAGAAAGTGAAGCCTCTGTAAAATAGATAGGACGTTGCAGGTATCGGGGAAAAGCTACCCGAAAAACATCCAGGCTGCTTAATCCATTTTTATCTTTTTCACTATAGCTATCAATTCTGAATGGAAAAGTTAATCCCAACTCGGCATTGGTGAAATAAATCCAGTTATCTCTGCGGGTGATCACAAAAGTAATGCCCCACTCTGCTTTCACAGGACTTAATCCATTATGCCAAAAAAAAACAAGTTCTCCTCCATCCGGTAATTGACTACTGAAGTTAGTCATACCGAATTCTTCCTTATATTTTTCAGATTCTTCCCTGAACCC
>JAHEMS010000180.1:0-4899 GCA_024643595.1 Bacteroidota bacterium | reverse complement strand
ATGGACAAATGCATCACGTTGAAATTTACTTTCTGATTCATACCGATCACTTAATTGCTGCAACCTGATATTTAGCCTGCGACATTCAATCAGTGCTTCTTCCTTTTTATCCATCTTGAGGAAATTGAGTGCTTTATAATATAATAACATCAGGTGTTCATGATCTTCCCCTTTATAGTTCGTCATCATAGGGTTAGTCAAATAGGACGCCACTTCATAGAGATAATTTTTGCGGTAGTCCTCGCCAAATAAAAATGCTTTTTCAAAATACGCGTTACTTTCTTCATACCGGCCCATCATTGACAAGACCAGCCCATTATTCACATAATAGAGAAACTCTTTCTTTCCGTTAGCCTCAGAAGCCCGGGCCTGAAGACTGGCCAGCGCCTTTTCGAGATTGCCGCTTTCAAATTCCTGATTAAATGTATAGTTGGATTGATAATACGTGGCACAAGAACCTGATAAAAAAACTACGATGAGAATCTTAAATCGGAGTGGAAATAATTTAAACATTCTCATGACGGACCATATCAAAAAATCATCTTGATTTTAATTCTTAATGTATTTTTTTATCTCCTTTTGGCCGTACCAGACTCGCTTATTGGTTTCTACTTCTGTTAGAAAAAGGGTGGTTATGTAATTAACCACACGCTTGCTATTATACACATCAGTTTCGGATGTCATCTCACCAAACAACATCAGGTTAGCGCCTACTTCTTTACCCCATTTCGCTACGGTAGCCGGATCAGCAAAATCCTGCTGCTGAGCTCGTTCATCTCTCAGTTTATCACGAAATTCATCGGATTCGATAAGGTCTGCCAGATCAGAATTAAAAATGGCCAACTCAAACTTCTTGACGTAATTATCCGAATCAATATGTTCGCTTGTTTTATTGCGAATTTGCCCAACAATAATAGCCGGCTTTCTTCCGAGTGACTCGGCATATGCCGTGAATTTAGGATTGCTTAATAATTCTGTAATCATTTTGTCGGCTACCTGCCGAGAGTCTGAATCATTCCACCTTCCACTTAAGTCGATTTGCTGATTAGGGTCAATTCTGGATACCGATCGAGCACAGGAGAAGAGGGAAATCAGAAGAATGAAATATAGAAAGGATCTCATATCAAAAAATTTGTTTGATTTAATTCAAAATTCAAGCCAGGTTACAATCAAACGTGTTTCAGCCGCTGGATTAATTCTTTAGGATCGGATGATGAAAATACAAAATTACCTGCTACTAAAACATCGGCGCCGGCATCTATCAATGGTTTTGCGTTCTGTAGATTCACCCCTCCATCAATTTCGATAAACGCCTTTGACTGTTGATTTTCAATTAATGTTTTTAATTCAATGACTTTACTATACGTATGTTCAATAAACTTTTGTCCGCCAAATCCAGGGTTTACCGACATCATGCATACCAGGTCAATATCCATGATGGTATCCTTTAATAAAGAAACACTGGTGTGTGGGTTGATAGCAACACCAGCCTTCATTCCCGCAGCTTTGATTTGCTGAAGGGTGCGATGCAAATGGGTGCTTGCTTCCAGGTGCACAGTTAGTGTATCTGCACCCGCTTTGTGAAATGCTTCAACATAGCGTTCAGGCTGTACAATCATCAAGTGTACATCCAGGGGTTTCTTAGCATGTCGCTTAATAGCCTCAATAACCGGAATGCCAAATGAAATATTAGGAACAAATACACCATCCATGACATCAACATGTATCCAGTCAGCTCTACTTTCATTAATCATCTTTACTTCGCGCTCGAGGTTGGCGAAATCGGCTGCGAGGATAGATGGAGCTATAATTGGCATATTGAACGTGAACTTGATTTCAACAAAGATAAAGCATCATTTATAGGAAAACTATTTCCAGCTATTGCTTCACCAATTTTATTGTCTGCGTCTGCGAACCCGACGTTACCTGAATCAAATACAGGCCGGCCAGAAGGCCAGAAACATCATACTCCAACGGGTTATTTAGCCAGGTGATTTCGTGTTTAAATTCATATACTCGTTTTCCCTGTGCATCAAATATGATAATCTGGACAGGATTATCTGTTAGTAATTTTAATTTTATCTGAATGCTGTTTCCCGAAACTGGATTTGGATAAACACTCAAAACTTCTTCTGATTGTTTGCTTTCAATATAATTCTTCACCGCCCTGAAATGGGGTAAGCCATACCCCATCAGGTTATCAGGCCTATTAGCTTGATCTGCTGAATTCACAATAGCCTCATAAACCTGTTCTACATTCAGTGCTGGGAATGCCTGCAAAATACCAGCAGCAAGACTAGCCACCAGCGGACTTGCGAAAGAAGTCCCACTATCTTTTGCTACCACTCCAAAGACGAATACAACAGTACCATACCCCATCGCAACAACGTCTGGTTTTATACGATTATCCGTTGTCGGTCCACGCGAACTAAACCCACTCAATACACGCTGTGCATTAACTGAGCCTACTGCAAGAATGCCATCCGCATCAGCCGGAGCTGTCACCAGCTTCCATGAATTGCCACCCTCATTTCCAGCACTATTTACTACCACTATTCCTTTCTCAATCGCTTTACGCGCTGCACGCGTAACAATTGCCGTCCTGCCATCGAGGTCTGACTTGGTGTAGTTCATAGTAGCATCATCAAAATCATGATAACCCAGCGAAGAATTAATCAGATCCACACCCGCGCTATCGGCACGCTCAGCTGCAATAGTCCAGTTAAATTCTTCTACCCGATATTCGCTGCTTACGTCTTCGGTGACATATAATAAATATTCTGCCTCTTGAACGCCTCCTGCATAAATCCCATTGATACTGCCAGCCATAACGGAAAGCACTTCAGTTCCATGATAATGATGCTGATAAATTCCAGTACTGTTATTAACAAAATTATAAGTCTGCACAACCCGATCAGTAGCAAACAAATGCGAAAAAGCATCTCCTGTATCAACTCCAATAAATCCGGCATCCAGTATAGCAATCCTGATTCCAGCGCCTGAATAACCTAATGCATGCATCTCATCCAGGCCAATCTGCTCTAATTGCATTTGGTTGACAAGCACATCCTCGCTGGTACTTCTTTTGAATTTACTATGGCGCATCCTTCCGGCTGTCAACTTCTTGCCAGGGGCAACTAACACTGAGTGGCTGACAAAAGGTAATAAATTTACATTGCCGATGGTTGCCACATTGGCTTCAATCAGTACACCATTCCACCACCGTGAGGTAAAAAAAACAGTCGCTCCAGAAGATTTTACCTGACTAACATAGGAAGGATTGACTGGAAGATCTTCTTCGATAACTGTAATGTTCTGCTTTTGTCTTCGCGCGATGCTTCTCATCGATAAATATTCTGAAGGCTTATCAATGCTGTATGGGGTACCTGATTTATCCTTAAAAAAAACAAAGTACTGATCTTGTGCAAGGGCCACATTCGAACTTATCGTGAAAAGAAATAGAATAATCTTATATCTTACCATGCTCCTTCAGGATTTGTGTAAAAATATAGGATTTGTCGCCAGCACACGCGGAACCATTACACTTGACAAATTGATTGATCTCTTTATAGATAAGACCAACTTCTCGTGCGTAAATTTCCTTTCGTTCGTCTATTCCTGTAATTGGATCGTTGTAATCATTTTGAACTACGGTCAATGAATTGTCTGATGAAAATCCTGTGGATAGCGTGATGGGTTGAACCCATTCGGAGATAAAATATGGGGTATTATCTCCATCATAAAACAGCTCTCCGTTGTTAACCAAATTATTATATTCATTACCGTCCCAATTCAAATTCAGTGCAGGTGGAAACATCAACTTGACAAAAGTTACATTCCCTTCATTCTGAATCGCTTTATTATTTACGATCCTGGCGGACCACGTATCTAAATTTCCCCAATTTCCTGAAGCCATTGTTCGTTTTTCACGTAACAGGATATAGGTGACCTCTCCCTGGTTGTTGACGCTGGAGTCCGTCACAGTTACTTTAAGATCATAGGAAATAACTGTCTTCACCGAAGAAAGAATAGTGGTCTCATCTACTTCATAAATAGCATAATCTCCCGTGCGCAAAGGAAAATAGTCTACACCAAGAGCGGGTATAACCTTTTCGCTATCTGAACAAGAAATAATAAATAGGAAGAGCAGAGGAAAAATCAGAAAACCAACCTTCATTATGGACAATTTCATTTCAAAGTTATTTTTTCTTTTTGATATTTGAGCCATGGCATTGAAAACTAAGGTGAAAGCGGGAAATATTACCAATCTGAGTGACGCCCGTTATTGTGCAGGCATGGGTGTAGATTGGTTAAGTTTTCCCTCTAACCTGGTTAATCCTATAACTTTCAAAGAGATAACCGATTGGGTTAGCGGACCTCAGTTCATTTTAGAATTAGAGGCCACCACGCCAATCCAATCTATTAAACAATATCCCGTATCCATTGTTGAAATATCATTCGATCAGTTGATGCTGATTAATCAAATGCCGTCTATTGCCTGGATTGTCAAAATTCCAGTTTCAGCATGGAGTTCAAATAAAAACGAGCTATTAAAATATAAAGATCACATAAGCCACCTCGTGCTGGAACTGGATGCGGAGGATATTCAAATACTGGAGGAGATTACCAACTTTTTTAGGCTGCTCGTTAATCCTTCAGAAAAATATCAGATTGCCCAACTACTGTCATTGCCCATAGAAGGTATCAACGTTACCGGAGAACATGAGCTCAAACCGGGATTAAAAGATTTTGATAAACTTTCTTCTATCCTGGAAGAATTGGAAGTAATCGATTACTGATTACAATTTCCCATACTTCGATCGGAAATCAAGCACGAAAATTGAAATAAATTTTATGTGATATGGTTTTAATTCTATTCTCACGGCGAGAAAGAAAAAC